>NZ_JBEXSZ010000061.1:0-44577 GCF_040613865.1 Streptomyces sp. NPDC006197
GCCGAGCGGTACTACACGGCCGAGCGCGACCTGGCCGACGCCATGCTCGCGGACATCGAGGAGTTGCCGTCGCCCAGGCCCGCGACGGGCGCGACCGCTGGACCGGCACCGCCGGCGAGCGGAAGGGCAACGACCGCTACCGGGTCGGCTCCATCACCAAGACGTTCACCGCCACCGTCCTCCTCCAGCTCCAGGCGGAGGGCCGCATCGACCTCGACGACCGGGTCGAGAAGTGGCTCCCCGGCGTAGTCCGGGGCAACGGCCACGACGGCCGGAAGATCACCGTCCGTCAGCTCCTCAACCACACCAGCGGCATCTACAGCTACACCGAGGACCCCGCCTTCCAGGAGGAGGTCTTCGGTCCCGGCTTCCTGGAGCACCGCTACGACACCTGGACCCCGCGGCAGCTCGTCTCCGTCGCCATGGCCCACGAGCCGGACTTCGCCCCCGGCGGCGGCTGGAACTACTCCAACACCAACTTCGTCCTCGCCGGCATGGTGATCGAGAAGGTCACCGGCCGCCCCTACGGCAAGGCCGTCGAGAACAGGATCATCAAGCCGCTGAAGCTCCGCGCCACCACCGTCCCCGGGACCCGCTCGGCCATGCCGGAGCCCAGCAGCCCGGCGTACTCCAAGCTCTCCCGGGACGTGAACGCCCCCGTCCACGACGTCTCCGACCTCAACCCGAGCATCGCGGGCGCGGCCGGCGAGATCATCTCCGACTCCCGCGACCTGCAGACCTTCTACAGCGCCCTGCTCAAGGGCCGGCTCCTCACGAAGGACGGCCTGAAGGAGATGACCACCACGGTCGCGATCTCCCCCGAGCTCCCGAACGTCGGCTACGGCCTCGGGCTCATGAAGGAGAAGCTCAGCTGCGGAGTGGAGGTCTGGGGCCACGGCGGCGGCATCCACGGCTCCGTCTCCCTGGCCCACGTGACCCGCGACGGCGAGCACTCCCTCGCCGGCAACTTCAACGCCGACTGGACGGGCGGCGGCCAGAAGGTCATCGAGGCCGAGTTCTGCGGCACCGCCCCGAAGGGGTAGCGCTCACCGGGGCAGGACGACGACGTACGCGGCGGGCTGCCGGTCCGCCGCGGCCATCAGGGCCGTACGGACCACGGTGGCCTGCTGGTCCATCGCCTCGCGCAGCTTGCGCGGGGTGAGGTGGACGACCGTGATGCCGAGCCGCTCCAGGTGCTCCCGCTTGCGGGTGTACTCGGTCCACAGCTCGTCGTCGTCCTGCCGCGGCGCCCGGGTGTCCAGCTCCACGGCGACCGCCTGGTCGGGCCAGTAGGCGTCCACCCCGCCCAGGTGCGGGCCGCCCGGCAGCCGCAGGTCCACGTTCCACAGCGGGTCCGGCAGCGCGAACTCCCGCACCATCTCGTAGAGCCGCTGCTCGGAGAGCGAGCGTCCCTCGGCGAGCAGCGAGTCCACCGCGTCCACCACGTGCGGCCGGGAGAGCAGCCGGGCCCGGCTCAACTCCCGTACCACCGCGCCCGGTTCGCAGTGGCCGCCGCGGACGGCCTCGGTGAGCAGCCGGCGTACTGTCTCCGCGTCCGCGAGGCCCGACACCGCGTCGGCGACGGCGCGGGCGACCGGGGCGACGGGGACGCCCGTGAGCTCCACCGGCTCCGGCGACTCGGGGGCGCGCACCACCCGCACCCAGCCGGTCGAGCGCAGCCGCCGGGTGCGCGGCACCAGGACGTCGATCCGGTCCAGGGCGGTGAGCGGGGGAGCGGAGGAGAAGCGGTGCAGGGTCAGCGCGGCGAGTCCGGTGATCATCGCGTCGGGCCCCTGCGGGGGCACGGCTCCGGTCCTGCGGGCGTAGAGCAGCGCGGCCTTCAGCCGGTCCTCGCTGGTGGGCGGCCCGGGCTGGAGCAGGAAGACGCCGGGGAGCAGCTGCTGCCAGCCGCCGGGCCGGCAGTGCGCGGCGACCTCGGCGGCGGGGACGCCCTGTGCCCTCAACTGGTCGGCGGACGCGAGGCGCTGCGCACGACCGGTGCGGGAGGAGAGGGGGAGGGGGCGGGGGGTGATGGGGGTGTTGTGGTTCATGCCGGGGGTCTTCCGCTTCCGAAGGCTCCCCTAACCCCTGTTACACGTTCGTCGACATTTAGGGACAACCTCGCCCTAAAGTACGCACGTTCGAGTGCCGATGGGGGCCGCGGGCCGAAGCCCGCGACCCCCACCGCGCCGAGGCGTCACGCCACGCGACCGTCACACGCCTGCCCCCGCAGCGCCCGCGCCAGGTCGTCGCGCGCCTCCAGGACGAGGCGGCGCAGCGCCGGCGGGGCCGACTCGTGCTCCGACAGCCAGGCGTCCGTCGCCGCGAGCGTCGTCTCGTCGTCCTGGAGCCCCGGGAACAGGCCCCGGACCACGTCGATGCCGATCTGGATCGACCGCTCCTCCCACAGCCGCTCGATCGCCGCGAAGTACTTCTCCGCGTACGGCGCGATCAGTTCGCGCTGCGAGGGCTGGACAAAGCCCGCGATGACCGCCTCGACCAGCGCGTTCGACAGGGTGTCCGACTCGACGACCTGCGCCCAGGCCTGCGCCTTGACCGCGGCCGAGGGCCGCGAGGCGAGCAGGCGGGTCTGGTGGCGCTTGCCCGTGGCCGTGTCGTCCCGCGCCAGCTCCTCGTCGATCCGGGCCTCGTCCGCGCGGCCGTGGACGGCCAGCGGGGAGAGCAGCGCCCAGCGCAGCTCCTGGTCGACGTCGAGGCCGTCGATCTTCGCCGTGCCGTCGAGCAGCCCCTCCAGGAGCTGGAAGTCGGCCTCGGCGGAGGCGGTCGCCGCGAAGAACCGCGCCCAGGTCAGCTGGTGCTCGCTGCCCGGCTCGGCCAGGCGCAGCTCGCGCAGTCCGCCCTCGGCGAGCAGACGGCCGCCCTCCTCGCGCCACGCGGGCGCCGCGTAGTGGGTGACGGCCGACTTCGTCCAGGCGTGCACCATCTGGAGGACGCCGATGTCGGTCTCGCGGCCGGCGAAGGCGAGCGCGACGGAGACGAAGTCCCGGGCGGGCATGAGCCCGTCGCGGGTCAGGTTCCACAGCGCCGACCAGCACAGGGCGCGGGCCAGGGGGTCGGTGATGTCGCCGAGGTGCGCCCGGAGGGTCGCGAGCGAGCCCTCGTCGAAGCGGATCTTGCAGTAGGTCAGGTCGTCGTCGTTGACCAGCACCAGGTCGGGCTTCTCCTCGCCCGCGAGCCCGTCGACGACGGTCCGGACGCCGGTGATGTCGGCCTCGGCCCGCGCGTACCGCACGAGCTCCCCGCCGGAGAGCCGGTAGAGGCCGACGGCGGCGCGGTGCGGGCGGAGCTCGTCGCCCTCCTGGAGGACGGCGAGCTCGGTGATCCGGCCCTCCGCGTCGTAGGTGACGGCCGGGGTCAGGCTGTTGACGCCGGAGGTCTGGAGCCAGGACTTCGCCCAGACCTTCATGTCCCGCCCGGAGGTCTCCTCCAGGATCGAGAGGAGGTCCGCCAGGCGCGTGTTCCCGTAGGCGTGGCGCTTGAAGTAGCGGCGCGCGCCCTCCAGGAACGCGTCCCGCCCGGCGTACGCGACGAGCTGCTTGAGCACCGAGGCGCCCTTGGCGTACGTGATGCCGTCGAAGTTGAGCTTGGCGTCCTCCAGGTCACGGATGTCGGCCGTGATCGGGTGCGTGGACGGCAGCTGGTCGGCGCGGTAGGCCCAGGACTTCCGGTTGTTGGCGAAGGTCACCCAGCTGTTGGTGAAGCGGGTGGCCTCGGCGTTCACGAACGAGCCCATGAAGTCCGCGAAGGACTCCTTCAGCCACAGGTCGTCCCACCACACCATGGTGACCAGGTCGCCGAACCACATGTGCGCCATCTCGTGCAGGATGACGTTGGCCCGGCTCTCGTACGCGGCCTGAGTGACCTTGCCCCGGTAGATGTACTCCTCGCGGAAGGTCACCAGGCCCGGGTTCTCCATCGCGCCGAGGTTGTACTCGGGGACGAAGGCCTGGTCGTACTTCCCGAAGGGGTACGGGTAGTCGAAGTTGTCGTGGAAGAAGTCGAAGCCCTGCTTGGTGATCAGGAAGACGTCGTCGGCGTCGAAGTGCTTCGCGAGCGACTTGCGGCACATCGCGCCGAGCGGGATCTCCAGCTCGCCGCGCGTGTAGCTGTCGGTCACGTAGTGGTAGGGACCCGCCACGACGCACGTGATGTACGTGGAGATCGGCGCCGTCTCCGCGAACCGCCAGACGCCCCCGGCGTCCTGCTCGCCCGCGCCGTTCGACCAGACCGTCCAGCCCTCCGGCGCGGTCACCGCGAAGCGGTACGGCGCCTTGAGGTCGGGCTGCTCGAAGTTGGCGTACACCCGGCGGGCGTCGGCCGGCTCGTACTGCGTGTAGAGGTAGACCTCGCCGTCCTCCGGGTCGACGAAGCGGTGCATGCCCTCGCCGGTGCGGCTGTAGGCGCACTGCGCGTCCACCACGAGCGTGTTCTCGTCGGCGAGGCCGTCGAGCGCGATCCGCGCGCCGTCGAAGACCACCGCGGGGTCGAGGGAGCGGCCGTTGAGCGTGACCGCGTTCACCGAGGGGGCGATCAGGTCGACGAACGTGCTCGTGCCCTCGCCGGTGCGGCGGAACCGGATCGTCGTCCGTGAGCGGAAGGTGCGCACCGCCTCGGCGGACTCGCCGACCGCCGACCGCAGGTCGAGGACGACCTCGTACCCGTCGACGGACAGCAGCGCGGCCCGCTCGTGGGCCTCGTCGCGGGACAGATTCTCACCGGGCACGGTCACTCCTTCGTGGCGCGTTCGAAACAGCACCGATCCTCCCATGTGCCACTGTCACGCGGCACACGGCGATCCCGACGTGGCGGGAATGGGACCGGGCCCCGGTGGCGTTGCCTCCTTTCGGCGCACCACCCGCATCACGGCCTTACCGAGGAGTGACATGTCCGAGAGCAGGACCACCGCCGACTTCTACTTCGACCCGCTGTGCCCGTGGGCCTGGATGACCTCCCGGTGGATGCTGGAGGTGGAGCAGGTGCGCCCGGTCGACGTGCGCTGGAAGGTCATGAGCCTGGCGGTGCTCAACGAGAACCGGCTCGACGAGCTCCCCGCCGAGTACCGCGACATGCTGGAGACCAAGGCCTGGGGCCCGGTCCGCGTGGTGATCGCCGCCCAGCAGCTGCACGGCGACGAGGTCGTCGGCAAGCTCTACACGGCGCTCGGCACCCGCTTCCACAACAACAACGAGGGCCCGACCCGCGAGGCGATCGTCGGCGCCCTGAAGGACGTCGGCCTGCCCGAGGACCTGGTGGACTTCGCCGACAAGGACACGTACGACACCGAGCTCCGCGCCTCCCACGAGGAGGGCATCGGGAAGGTCGGCCAGGACGTCGGCACCCCGGTCATCTCGGTGCCGGGCCCGACGGGCGACGAGGTCGCCTTCTTCGGCCCCGTCGTCACCCCGACCCCGCGCGGCGAGGCGGCGGCCCGGCTGTGGGACGGCACGCTGCTCGTGGCGTCGACGCCGGGCTTCTACGAGATCAAGCGCACCCGCACGGCGGCGCCGAGCTTCGAGTAGTCGCCCGCGTACGGCAGACGGCCCCCGCGATTCACGTCATCGCGGGGGCCGTCCTCTTTTCCGCCTGCCCGGTGAAGGTTGAGAAGACGATCACGAGCAGGAGCCGGGGGTCAGAAGGAGATCAGCGGAACGCTCGCCTTCGCCGACAGGTAGCGCCGGTGCACGTCCTGCCAGTTGACGACCTGCCACATGGCCTCGATGAAGTCGACCTTCTGGTTCTTGTACTGCAGGTAGAAGGCGTGCTCCCAGGCGTCGAAGACCAGGATCGGGACCGAGCCCTGGCCGACGTTGCCCTGGTGGTCGTAGACCTGCTCGACGATGAGCCGGCCGCTGATCGGCTCGTACGCGAGGACGCCCCAGCCGGAGCCCTGGGTGGTCGCGGAGGCCTTGGTCAGCTGGGCCTTGAACTTCGCGAAGGAGCCGAAGGACTCGGTGATCGCGTCCGCGAGCTCGCCGACGCCGTCGGCGGCGAGCGGCTCGCCGCCGCCCCCGTCCTTCGGGCTGTTCATGTTGTTCCAGTAGATGGAGTGGAGGATGTGCCCGGAGAGGTGGAACGCGAGGTTCTTCTCCAGGCCGTTGATCGCACCCCACTGGTCCTTGTCGCGCGCCTCTTCCAGCTGCTCCAGGGTGTCGTTCGCACCCTTGACGTAGGCGGCGTGGTGCTTGTCGTGGTGCAGCTCGATGATCTGCGGATTGATCACCGGCTCCAGCGCCGCGTAGTCGTACGGCAGCTCCGGAAGTGTGTAGATCGCCATGTGCCCGAGCCCTTCGACGGCTTATTGCAACCTCTATGCAAGTGCAGGCTAGCAGCAGGTGTGGGGGAAGTTGATCAGCCCTTCGTCCTAGGTCCCGCGCCCCGGCTTCCTCCGGGCATGACGAGACCCCCGGACCGAGCGGTGGTCCGGGGGTCTCGTCGTACGGGGGAGGGCTCAGGAAGCCCGGTCGGCCGCCGTCTTCTGGCGCACGAAGCCGACCACGGCCAGCAGCAGCGTCAGACCGCCCGTCCAGTACAGCTGCACCCGGGTGCCCTCCTCGCGCGCCATCAGGACGAAGATCGCCGCCATGCCGGCCAGCGCCACCCACGTCAGCGCCGGGAAGGCCCACATCCGCACGACCAGCTTCTCGGGCGCCTCGCGCTCGGTGCGGCGGCGCAGCACCAGCTGGGAGGCGGCGATGAAGAACCAGACGACCAGGATGATCGCGCCGATGGTGTTGAGCAGCCAGATGAACGCCTTGTCCGGCGACCAGTAGCTCAGCAGCACACAGCCGAAGCCGACGACGGAGGAGACGAGCACGGCCGGGCGCGGCACCCCGGCGTACAGCCTGCCCAGCGCCTTCGGGCCCTGGCCGCGCGCGACCAGCGAGCCGGCCATGCGGGAGGCGCCGTAGATGTTGGCGTTCATCGCCGAGAGCAGGGCGACGAGCACGACCACGTTCATGATCTGGCCGGCCGCCGGGATGCCCAGGTGGTCGAGGGTGGCGACGTACGGGCCCTTCTCGACGACCGCCTCGTCGCCCCACGGGACGAGGGTGACGATGACCGCCATGGAGCCGATGTAGAAGAGCGCGATCCGCCACATCGCCGTACGGACGGCCTTGGCGACGCCCTGCACCGGGTGCTCCGACTCGGCCGCCGCGATGGTGACCGTCTCCAGGCCGCCGTACGCGAAGACGGAGGCCAGCAGGCCCACGATCAGGCCCTCGGAGCCGTGCGGGAAGAAGCCGCCGTCGCCGCTGAGGTTCGCGGTGCCGGGCGCGTCCGTGCCGGGCAGGACGCCGACGATGGCGAGGACGCCGATGCCGAGGAAGAGGACGATCGCGCCGACCTTGAGCGCCGCGAACCAGAACTCGAACTCGCCGAAGTTCTTCACCGCCGCCAGGTTGGTGGCGCAGAAGACCACCATGAAGAGCGCGACCCAGGCCCACTCGGGACTGCCCGGGAACCAGCCCGTCATGATCTTCGCGGCGCCGATGCCCTCCAGGCCGACGGCGACGCAGAGCAGGAACCAGAAGGCCCAGCCCGAGGTGAAGCCCGCCCAGGAGCCGAAGGCCCGCTCGGCGTGGACGGAGAAGGAGCCGGAGGCCGGGTTCGCGGCCGACATCTCGCCGAGCATCCGCATCACGAGCATGACGAGCACGCCCGAGATCGCGTAGGCGATGACGATCGAGGGCCCGGCGGCGGCGATGCCCGCGCCGGAGCCGACGAAGAGCCCGGCGCCGATGACCCCGCCGAGGGCGATCATCGAGAGATGGCGCTGCTTGAGGCCGTGCGAGAGGCCCTCGGCAGCTGCGGTCGCGCCGTCCTTGCGGTCGGCCGGCGCGGGCGCGGTGGTCCGAGACATGGGCGAACCCTGTTCACTAGCTGAGACGGGGAGGAAGCCCACAGTGTGGGTGGGCGCGCCGCTCAGAGGGAACCGGAGTCCGCTATACGGGCACGACCTTCACACAAGGTGAAGATTCAGTTCCCGTTCGTGCGCAGCTCCCGCGCCCACGCCACGAGGAGGACGACCCCGGTCGCCCCCGCCGACCACAGCACCTGCGGCCGCGCCCCGTCGTCGAACAGCATCAGGACGACCACCGCGCCCATCGCGGCGAGCGCCACCCACGTCAGCCACGGGAAGCCCCACATCCGCAGGGACAGCGTCTCCGGCGCCTCCCGCTCGATCCGGCGCCGCAGCCGCAGCTCCGAGACCGCGATGAGCGCCCAGACGAAGAGGAGCACCGCCCCGACCGCGTTGAGCATGTACAGGAAGACGGAATCCGGCCACTTGAGATTCAGCAGGACGGAGACGAAGCCGAAGGCCACGGAGGCGAGCACCGCCCGGCGCGGCACGCCCCCGCGGTCCACCGTGAGCAGCCCCTTCGGCGCCTCCCCGCGCTCCGCCAGCGAGAACACCATCCGGGACGAGCCGTACAGGTTCGCGTTGAGCGCCGAGAGCAGCGCCACGAACACCACCACGTTCATGATCTGGCCCGCCGCCGGCACCCCGAGCGCGTCCAGGACCGCCACGTACGGCGACTCGCCCGGCTTCATCGAGGTCCACGGCAGCAGCGTCACGATGACCAGCATCGAGCCCACGTAGAAGAGCAGGATCCGCCAGACCGCGCTGCGCACCGCCCGCGCCACGTTCCGCGCCGGGTCGTCGGACTCGGCCGCCGCGATGGTGACGACCTCCAGGCCGCCGAAGGCGAAGACGACCGCCAGGACCCCGGAGACCACCCCCGACCAGCCGTTCGGCAGGAACCCGCCCTGGCCGGTCAGGTTCGCGAGCCCCACCGGATCCCCAGAGGAAATGGACGCCGCGGGCAGCCAGCCCGCGATCGCGAGCACGCCGAGCACCAGGAAGAGGACGATCGCGCCGACCTTGAGCGCCGCGAACCAGAACTCGAACTCGCCGAAGTTCTTCACCGCCGCCAGGTTGGCCAGGGTGAACACGATCATGAAGACCAGCACCCAGCCCCACTGCGGCACCCCCGGCACCCAGCCGTGCGCGATCCGCGCCGCGCCCGTCGCCTCCACGGCGAGGACGACGACCAGCAGGAACCAGTACAGCCAGCCCACCGAGAAGCCCGCCCAGCGGCCGAGCGCGCGCTCCGCGTGCACCGAGAACGCGCCCGAGGCGGGCATCGCCGCCGACATCTCGCCGAGCATCCGCATGACCAGCATCGCGAGCGCGCCGGCGATCAGGTACGAGACCACGATGCCGGGCCCGGCGACGGCGATGCCGGCGCCCGAGCCGACGAAGAGCCCGGCGCCGATCACACCGCCGAGCCCCAGCATCGTCAGATGACGCTGCTTCAGGCCGTGGGAGAGGGGCTCCGGTTCGGGAGCGAGGGGGTCGTGCATGTGGGGGCTCGTGCTCTCTGGCGGTTTATGGAGACCCCACAGTCTCTCCAGTGAACATCCCCCGGTGCAAAAGGGACCTCCGCGCACGAGTTCCAAGTGACAAGCGTCACGTGGCACGAGGTGTGATCGGCGCGGTTTGTTCGATCTCCACGAAGCGCTCGACCGACGCTTTGTCGGCGGCTGACGGTGATCGGCCGTTCACACCTGGCATACCGTCAACCTGTCCCTCCCACCCTCACCCTCCGCGGAGTACCGATGAGCACCGCCGCCGCCCCCGTCCGCACCCTCCGGGCGGGCACCGTCCTCGCCGACCTCGTCCCGGCGAGCCGCGCCCGCGACATCGCCCTGGTCGTCGGCGGCGCCGCCCTCACCGGCCTCGCCGCGCAGATCTCGGTCCCGGTCCCCGGCTCCCCGGTCCCGGTCTCCGGCCAGACCTTCGCCGCCCTGCTCGTCGGCACCGCGCTCGGCGCCCGCCGCGGCTTCCTCGCCCTCGCCCTGTACGCGGTCGCGGGCATGGCGGGCGTCCCGTGGTTCGCCGAGGCCTCCTCCGGCTACGCCATGCCGACCTTCGGCTACATCCTCGGCATGCTCCTCGCCTCGACCGTCGTCGGCGCCCTCGCCCGCCGCGGCGCCGACCGCTCCGTGCTGCGCACGGCCGGCGCCATGGTGCTGGGCTCCGCGATCATCTACGCGGTCGGCGTGCCGTACCTGGCCCTCGCCACCGGCATGACCCTCGGCAAGGCCGTCGCCCTCGGCCTCACCCCGTTCCTCGTCGGCGACGCCCTCAAGGCCGCGCTCGCCATGGGCGTCCTGCCGGCCGCCTGGAAGCTCGTCGGCCGCAAGGGCTGAACGACGGCCGACGTACGCGAAGGGCCCTGCCGCTCGGGGGAGCGGCAGGGCCCTTTCGTACGCCTGGGGGGAACTACACGCGCTCGAGCTCCTCGGCGCCGGTGTTCCTGCCGAGCCGCTGGCGGACCACGGCGATCGCCATCACGAGCGCGGCCACGAGCAGGGACAGCACGACCTGCTCGCGGTTGCTGCCGCCGTCGTAGACCATGTAGCCGAGGACGGCGACGATCATGGCGATGGTCGCCCAGGTCAGGTACGGGAAGAGCCACATCCGGACGACCAGCTTCTCCGGCGACTCCCGCAGGATGATCCCGCGCATCCGCAGCTGGGTCACGCAGATGACCAGCCAGACGAAGAGCGCGACGGCGCCGGAGGAGTTGAGCAGGAAGGCGAAGACGGTGTCCGGCCACTTGTAGTTGAAGAAGACCGCGACGAAGCCGAAGACCACCGAGGACAGGATCGCGGCCGTCGGCACGCCCCGCGCGTTGGTCTTCGCGAAGGCCTTCGGCGCGTCACCGCGCTGCCCGAGCGAGAAGGCCATGCGGGAGGCCGTGTAGAGGCCCGAGTTGAGGCAGGACAGGACGGCCGTCAGGACGATCACGTTCATGATCTGGCCGGCGTGCGGGATGCCGATGGAGTCGAGGGCGGCGACGTACGAGCCCTTGTCGACGATCGACTTGTCGTTCCACGGCAGCAGCGTCAGGACCACGAAGATCGAGCCCAGGTAGAAGACGCCGATCCGCCAGATCACGCTGTTGGTGGCCTTGGTCACGGCGCGCTGCGGGTCCTCGGACTCGCCGGCGGCCAGGGTGACGATCTCGCTGCCCATGAAGGAGAAGACGACCATCAGGACACCGGTGAGGACCGCGCCCGCGCCCATCGGGAAGAAGCCCCCGGCGTCCGTGAGGTGCGCGAATCCGGCACCCGGGTTGTCCGAGCCGGGCAGCACGCCGAAGACGGCGAGCAGGCCGATGACGACGAAGGCGGAGATGGCGACGACCTTGATGCCGGCGAACCAGAACTCGAACTCGCCGTACGAGGCGACGGAGCCCAGGTTGGTCGCGGTCAGCACCACCATCACGATGAGCGCCCAGCCCCACTGCGGCACGGCCGGGATCCAGCCCTCCAGGATCTTGGCGCCCGCGGTCGCCTCGACGGCGAGGACGACGACCCAGAAGAACCAGTACAGCCAGCCGATCGTGAAACCGGCCCAGCGGCCGAGCGCCCGGTCGGCGTAGGCCGAGAAGGAACCGGAGGACGGCCGGGCGGCGGCCATCTCGCCCAGCATCCGCATCACGAAGACGACCATGGCGCCGACGAGTGCGTACGAGAGGAGGATCGCGGGGCCGGCGGCGGCGATGCCGGAGCCGGAGCCGACGAAGAGGCCGGCGCCGATGACGCCGCCGATCGCGATCATCGACAGGTGGCGGTTCTTGAGCCCGGCCTTGAGGCCGTCGGAGGACTGCGAGGGCCCGGTGGTGCCGGTCTCCTGGCCGTCCTTCGGCAGGGTCGGTTGCGTGTTCATCGACGCTTCCTCGTGTGTGGGGGGTGCTCGGATCGCGAGCCCGAGCATTCAACCCCGTCAACAGGGATGATCGGAAGACCTCGTTCCGGATCGTTGTACGGGCGACCTCGCGAGAGTCGAAGGTCCGTACCGGGTCGGGTGAAGGTCCCGACCCCGCTGCCTGCTACCCGGCCCCTGACGTGCCACACTCGGCATCATGCGCGTCTATATCGGTTCCGACCACGCCGGCTTTGAACTAAAGAACCACCTCGTCGAGTGGCTCAAGGCCCACGGCCACGAGCCCGTCGACTGCGGCCCCCACATCTACGACGCCCTCGACGACTACCCGCCGTTCTGCCTGCGTGCCGCCGAGAAGACGGCCGCGGACCCGGACAGCCTGGGCATCGTCATCGGCGGCTCCGGCAACGGCGAGCAGATCGCCGCGAACAAGGTGAAGGGGGTGCGCGCCGCCCTCGCCTGGAGCGAGCAGACCGCCGCCCTCGGCCGCGAGCACAACAACGCCAACGTGATCTCCGTCGGCGGCCGGATGCACACCCGGGAAGAGGCGACCAAGTTCGTCGAGATCTTCCTGAACACGCCGTACTCGGGTGACGAGCGTCACACCCGCCGGATCGACATGCTCACCGCGTACGAGAACACCGGCGAGCTCCCCCCGATCCCGGCGCACCACCCGCAGGAGCCGACCGCCTGATGCCCGAAGGGCACACCATCCACCGGCTGGCCGCCGACCACCGCGAGCGGTTCGGCGGCCGGCCCGTGCGCGTCTCCAGCCCGCAGGGCAAGTTCGCCGACTCGGCGGCCCTGCTCGACGGCACCGTCCTGGAGACCGCCGAAGCCCACGGCAAGCACCTCTTCCTCGCCTTCGCGGGCGGGGAATGGATCCACATCCACCTGGGCCTCTTCGGCAAGGTGAACTTCGGCGACGCCCCGGCCCCGCCGCCCACGGACACGGTCCGCCTGCGCATCGCCGACGGGGACGGTTACGTCGATCTGCGCGGCCCGACGACCTGCGCGCTGATCACGGACGCCGAGAAGCAGGCGATACACGACCGGCTCGGCCCGGACCCGCTCCGGGAGGACGACGACCCGGCGAAGGCCTGGCACCGGATCTCGAAGTCCCGCACGACGATCGCCGCCCTCCTCATGGACCAGAAGGTCATCGCGGGCGTCGGCAACGTCTACCGCGCCGAGGTCCTCTTCCGGCACGGCATCGACCCGTACCGCGCGGGCAAGGACCTCACCGCGGGGGAGTGGGCCGTGATCTGGGAGGACCTGGCGGTCCTCATGCGCGAGGGCGTCCGCCTGAACCGCATCGACACGGTCCGCCCCGAACACACCCCCGAGGCCATGGGCCGCCCGCCCCGCGTGGACGACCACGGCGGCGAGGTCTACGTCTACCGCCGCGCGAACATGCCGTGCCACGTCTGCGGGGACGAGATCCGCACGGCGGACCTGGCCGCCCGCAACCTCTTCTGGTGCCCAGGCTGCCAAAAGGCCTAGTTGCGGGCCGCCGCCCGCTGATCCCGTTGTGGGCATACGTTCCGCCGGGGCGAGGGGGTCCCCCTGCTCGAGCGAAGCCGAGAGCTTGGGGGAGGGTGGGCACAACGCCCCAGGGCGCTGCCCGCCCCCGTCACGCCCACCCCCAGGACCCGCTCCTAGAACCCGTGCGGCAGCCAAGGCGCGACGGGAGACCCGAACGCGACGGACGCCTCCACGAGCGCCCCCTCCCGAAGCTCCCGCACCCTCCCGGCGGAGGCGAGGGACACCAACGAGGTCCCACCCAGATACGCGGCCCCCAACTCCCGCACGGACAGCGCGAGATCCGCAGGATCGGAGGTACGGACACAGGCCGCCCCCTTCGCGTCCCCCGTCAACCTCCACCGCCCCTCGTTCCAGGGACAGAACGCGTCCGCGACCTCGAACACCACGTCCACCGGCGCCTGGTACGTCCGCGCCTCCAGCGCCGCGCCCACCTCCACGAGCCGCACGTGCATGGCGTCCCGCAGCGTCGGCTCGCACCGCCGCACGTCGCTCACCAGGTGCTGCCAGCCGTCGTCCACGGGCCGGCTGCGGAGCCGTACCCGCGAGGTCAGGTCCACCGAGCAGAGGAACCGCCACAGCGCCGCCTCGGCCGCCGGGTCGAGTCCCATCAGCTGGTGCACGGTCACGGAACCCTCGGCCCCGGCGGGCGACCAGTCCGGCTTGATCGCGTAGTGCGCGAACCCCACGACCTCCCCGCCCCGCTCCGCGAGCACGCCGAGCAGCGGCGAAGCCCCCTCCCGCTCGTCCGGCGGGTCGAGCAGCGGCTTCCGCTCCCACTCCGGCCGCCGCGCGAGCATGCCGGGCCGCGCCGGCACCAGCTTCGCGTAGACCGCCTCGCACACCGCGGAGGACTCCGTCGGGTCGGCCGTGCGCAGGGAGACCCCGTCGGTGCCCTCCGGCACCGTGAGCCGCACCCGGGTCGTGTCGATCGTCGCGTGCACCGCGTACGCGCCGACGCCGTAACCGAACCGCCCGTAGATCTCCGGCTCCGACGCCGTCAGCACGGCCAGCGACTCGCCCGCCGCCCGCAGGTCGTCCAGCTGCCGCCGCATCATCGACGTCAGGATCCCGCGCCGCCGGTGCGTCCCGGCCACGCTCACCAGCGTCACCCCGCCCGCCGGGACCGACGCCCCGCCCGGCACCGTGAGCCGGAACGTGAACGCCCCCGCCGTCCCCACGCACAGGTCACCGTCCCAGGCACCCAGGAAACGGTCGAACTCGGTCAGATCGCGCCACAGCTGCCGCGCCTCCGGGGCCTCCGGCACACCCCCGAACGCGAGTTCAAACACCCCGAACCAGCGATCCCACTCCGACGGGTCGAGAACCCGCAGTTCAGTCGTCATATGCCATCGATATCAGCGCCGCACGCCCGGGGCGACCCGTTTTCAGGCACATTGTCACAGGGGTGCCCCTGCACGATGTCCGACGGGATGGATAGGGTCCAGGCCAATGGGACAGCGCGCCGGAATGAACACGTACGCGGCCCGGACACGCAGGCGCGTGCGCCGGGCCCGCGTCGCGCTGCGCAGATCCGCCGTCGACTACTTCCGCGGCGACGGCGCGGACTGGCTCGCCTTCGCCGGACTCCTCCTGATGATCCCCGCCATCGCCTGGGGAACCCTCGTCGACCCCGTCTGGTGCGCGCCCGCCGCGCTCGCCCTGCCCATCGTGGCCGGCGGCCTGCTGCTGCGCCCCGCCAGCCTGCTCGCCCTGTACGCGGCCGCCGCGGGCGCCCTCATCGTCGAGTCCGTCGTCCTCGGCCCGTACACCCAGGGCCCGGCCCGGGTCACCCCCGGCACCGTCCTGGTCGTCGCCGCCTGCGGACTCTTCGGGCTGCTCATCGCCCAGTTCCGCGCCCGGGTCGGCGTGCCCTGGCGGCGCGGCGGCACCATGCTCTTCGACCTGCGCGAGCGCATCCGCGTCCAGAGCGCGCTGCCCCGGCTCCCCCAGGGCTGGCACCGCGAGATGGCGCTGCGCCCGGCCGGCGGCCAGTCCTTCTCGGGCGACTTCGTCGTCGCCGCCCGCACCCACGGCGGGCGCACCCTGGAGGTCGTCCTCACCGACGTCTCCGGCAAGGGCATGGACGCGGCCTCCCGCTCCCTGCTGCTCTCCGGCGCCTTCGGCGGACTCCTCGGCTCGCTGCCGCCGCACGGCTTCCTCCCGGCGGCCAACGGCTACCTGCTCCGGCAGAACTGGGACGAGGGCTTCGCCACCTCGATCCACCTCGTCCTCGACCTGGAGTCCGGCGACTACGAGCTCTTCTCGGCCGGCCACCTGCCCGCCCTCCAGCTCCACGCCGGCAGCGGCCGCTGGGAGGAGAAGGCCGCCGACGGCCCCCTCCTCGGCGTGTACGACGGGGCCGAGTTCCACCCGGTCAAGGGCTCGCTGCGCCCCGGCGACGTCCTCATGCTCTTCACGGACGGGCTGGTCGAGGCCGCCGACCGGGACATCGCCGAGGGCATCGACCGCCTCACCGGCGAGGCCGACCGCTGTGTCGCCGAAGGCTTCGAGGGCGTCGCCTGGCACCTGATCGAGGCCGTCGCCAAGGACGTCAACGACGACCGGGCCCTGCTGCTCCTCTCCCGCCCCGCCTGACCGCCCGCCCGCCCGCTACGTGATCTTCTGCACGACGGTTCGTCACCGGGCAGCGAGGGCAAGGGGGTTGATGGCACGATGGAGACAGCGGGGGGTGTTCCGAGACAGGGGCTCCCTGGTGGGCAAGGCGGGACCGACCGAGGGTGTGATCAGTTGTGGCCATTTCACTGTCTGTGGTGTTGCTGTTGGCGATCATCATGGTGGTGCTGATCCGCGGGGGAAGCCTCAAGGGCGGACCGGCCGTGGTCGCGGTCCTCTTCGGCTTCTTCCTCGCCTCCACCGGCATGGCCGACGACATCCAGCGCTTCCTGGACTCGATAACGCAGACGGTGGCCTCCATCAAGTTCTGACCACCCGGGAAACGACTCAGGGCCGGTCCGGAGAAGCTCTCCGGACCGGCCCTGACCTGCGTGGAGCGGGTGACGGGAATCGAACCCGCGTAGCTAGTTTGGAAGACTAGTGCTCTACCATTGAGCTACACCCGCACAGCGTCGCGCCGCAGGTCACGAGGACCGCGGCACGAGGAGCATGGTAGCCGGTCGGGGGGCTTTCGCGCACACCCGGAAAACAGGGGGCGCCGCACAGTCTCCGTCCATGTACCCTACGTGTCGCACCGACGGGGTGTGGCGCAGCTTGGTAGCGCGTCCGCTTTGGGAGCGGAAGGCCGTGGGTTCAAATCCCGCCACCCCGACCATGACGATCACGCGCCCACCTCGCGCGTCCTTGATCACGTTGTGGGCGTCATCCCGCTTGCGGTTACTATGCAAGCTGCGTGCCCGTGTGTCTTTCTGACCGGGCCGACCTGCCGGTACCGCTGCACGCGGCCCCGGTGGATTCCAGGAATCAGCCACAAGGAGACCGAACCGTGAAGAGCGCCGTGGAGACCCTGAACCCGACCCGGGTTCGGCTCACTGTCGAGGTGCCCTTCGAGGAGCTCAAGGACAGCCTCGACGCGGCGTACAAGAAGATCAACCAGCAGGTCACGGTCAAGGGCTTCCGCAAGGGCAAGATCCCGGCTCGCGTGATCGACCAGCGGTTCGGCCGCGGCGCCGTGCTGGAGGAGGCCGTCAACGACGCGCTCCCGAAGTTCTACACCGAGGCCGTCAACGAGGCCGAGGTCAACCCGCTGGGCCAGCCCGAGGTCGACATCACCGAGCTGAAGGACGGCGAGCTGCTGGCCTTCACCGCCGAGGTCGACATCCGCCCGACGATCGAGATCCCGGACTACTCCGGCATCGAGGTCACCGTCGACGCGGTCGAGGTCACCGACGAGGACGTCGAGAAGTCCGTGGAGCAGCTCCGCGAGCGCTTCGCCTCGACCTCCCCGGTCGAGCGCGCCGCCCAGGACGGCGACGTCGTCACCATCGACCTCGAGGCCAAGGTCGACGGCGAGGTCCTGCCCGACGGTGTCGCCCAGGACGTCTCGTACACCATCGGCTCCGGCGAGCTGCTCGACGGCATCGACGAGGCCGTCAAGGGCCTGGAGGCCGGCGGCGAGGCCACCTTCACCTCCCAGCTGAAGGGCGGCTCCGCCGAGGGCAAGGACGCGGAGGTCACCGTCAAGGTCAAGACCGTCGCCGCCCGTGAGCTCCCCGAGCTCGACGACGAGTTCGCGCAGATGGCGTCGGAGTTCGACACCCTCGACGAGCTCAAGGCCGACAGCCGCAAGCGCCTCGAGAACATGAAGCAGTTCGACCAGGCCACCCAGGCCCAGGAGCGCGTCCTCGACGAGCTCCTCAAGCTGGTCGAGGTCCCGATGCCCGAGAAGCTTCTCGAGGACGAGATCAACACCCGCAAGCACAACCTGGAGCACCACCAGCTCGGCCAGATGGGCCTCGACCTCGCGAAGTACCTGGAGATCCAGGGCAAGACCGAGGAGGAGTTCCTGGCCGAGACCAAGGAGCAGGCCGAGAAGGGCATCAAGACGCAGTTCATCCTCGATGAGCTCGTCAACAAGGAGAAGCTCGACGTCTCCCGCGAGGAGCTCACCGAGCACCTGTTCCGCCGTGCCGCCTCCTCCGGCATGAGCCCCGACCAGTTCGCCCAGGCCGTGGCCCAGGGCGGCCAGGTGCCGATGCTCGTCGGCGAGGTCGCCCGCGGCAAGGCCCTCGCGGTCGTCGTCGAGGCCGCCAAGGTCGTCGACACCAACGGCGAGGTCGTCGACCTCTCCGACGACGAGGACGAGGTCGAGGCCGCCGCCGAGGCCGTCGAGGCCGTCACCGGCGAGGCCGAGGTCTCCGAGGACAAGTAAGGGCCCCCGCCCCCGGCGGACCCCGTTCCACGGGCCCGTACGCACAGCTGTGCGTACGGGCCCGTGGACGTACCCGGACCCGCTCACACGCCTCCAACTACCTTGCGCTCCCAGCGAACAGTTCGGGAACCGGGATGGCGTTGTCCGACCTGCGCGTTAGGGTCCATGAATACGAGGGCACTGCCCTCAGAACAAGACGCTGAGACGGCTTGGGGCCGTCGGAGACGAGCAGGTGGATACGTGACGAATCTGAAGCCTTACGCCGCGGGTGAGCCGTCCATCGGTGGCGGCCTCGGCGACCATGTCTACAACCGGCTGCTCGGCGAGCGGATCATCTTCCTCGGCCAGCAGGTCGACGACGACATCGCCAACAAGATCACCGCGCAGATGCTCCTCCTGGCCGCCGAGCCGGACAAGGACATCTTCCTGTACATCAACAGCCCCGGTGGCTCGGTGACGGCCGGCATGGCCGTCTACGACACCATGCAGTACATCCCGAACGACGTCGTCACCATCGGCATGGGCATGGCGGCCTCCATGGGCCAGTTCCTGCTCACCGGCGGCACCCCCGGCAAGCGCTTCGCGCTGCCGAACACCGACATCCTGATGCACCAGGGATCCGCCGGCATCGGCGGCACCGCCTCCGACATCAAGATCCAGGCCGAGTACCTGCTGCGCACCAAGAAGCGCATGGCCGAGATCACCGCGCACCACTCCGGCCAGACCGTCGAGGCGATCATCCGCGACGGCGACCGCGACCGCTGGTTCACCGCGGAGGAGGCCAAGGGCTACGGCCTCATCGACGACATCATCACGCACGCCGCGGGTGTTCCGGGCGGCGGCGGCACGGGCGCCTGAGCGCCGGCAGCCCGCCGAAGAGCCCCAGCCCCCCGCCGAACGCCACCAGGACGGTGAACCCCCAGATGCAGAACAACCTCTCCCCGAGCGGCCTCTACACCGGCGCGCCGATGGACAACCGCTACGTCGTGCCGCGCTTCGTCGAGCGGACCTCGCAGGGCGTGCGCGAGTACGACCCGTACGCGAAGCTCTTCGAGGAGCGCGTGATCTTCCTCGGCGTGCAGATCGACGACGCCTCCGCCAACGACGTCATGGCGCAGCTCCTGTGCCTGGAGTCGATGGACCCGGACCGCGACATCTCGATCTACATCAACAGCCCGGGCGGCTCCTTCACCGCCCTCACGGCCATCTACGACACGATGCAGTTCGTGAAGCCCGACATCCAGACGGTCTGCATGGGCCAGGCGGCCTCCGCCGCGGCCGTGCTGCTCGCCGCCGGCACCCCCGGCAAGCGGATGGCCCTGCCGAACGCCCGCGTGCTGATCCACCAGCCCTCCGGCGGCACCGGCCGTGAGCAGCTCTCCGACCTGGAGATCGCGGCCAACGAGATCCTGCGGATGCGCAGCCAGCTGGAGGAGATGCTGGCCAAGCACTCCTCGACGCCGATCGAGAAGATCCGCGACGACATCGAGCGCGACAAGATCCTGACGGCCGAGGACGCCCTGGCGTACGGGCTCGTCGACCAGATCGTCTCGACCCGCAAGAGCACGGCCTCCGCGGAGCGCTGACGCCCGACCTTCCCTCGGCACGGTCCGCGCGGTCCGATCGGCCCCTGTGGCCGAATCGCGACCATGTGAACCGTGCCAAGGGGGGCCCGAACGGGGGGCCCGGCAAGGTACCGTCGAATATGAGGCACCAGGAGTCGCTGAACCAAGCGCTCCCAGGCGAAGGGGAAGCACCTCGTGGCACGCATCGGTGATGGCGGCGATCTGCTCAAGTGCTCGTTCTGCGGAAAGAGCCAGAAGCAGGTGAAGAAGCTCATCGCGGGACCCGGTGTGTACATCTGCGACGAGTGCATCGACCTCTGCAACGAGATCATCGAGGAAGAACTCGCGGAGACGAGCGAGGTGCGCTGGGAGGAACTCCCCAAGCCCCGCGAGATCTACGAGTTCCTCGAGGGGTACGTCGTCGGGCAGGAGCCCGCGAAGAAGGCCCTCTCGGTCGCGGTGTACAACCACTACAAGCGCGTCCAGGCCGGCGAGAACGGCGGCGCGCAGGGCCGTGACGACGCCATCGAGCTGGCGAAGTCCAACATCCTGCTGCTCGGCCCCACGGGCTCGGGCAAGACGCTCCTGGCCCAGACCCTGGCCCGCATGCTCAACGTCCCGTTCGCCATCGCCGACGCGACGGCGCTGACGGAGGCCGGCTATGTCGGCGAGGACGTCGAGAACATCCTGCTCAAGCTGATCCAGGCGGCCGACTACGACGTCAAGAAGGCCGAGACCGGGATCATCTACATCGACGAGATCGACAAGGTCGCCCGTAAGAGCGAAAACCCGTCGATCACGCGTGACGTGAGCGGTGAGGGCGTCCAGCAGGCCCTCCTGAAGATCCTGGAGGGCACGACGGCCTCGGTCCCTCCCCAGGGCGGCCGGAAGCACCCGCACCAGGAGTTCATCCAGATCGACACGACGAACGTGCTCTTCATCGTGGGCGGCGCCTTCGCCGGCCTGGAGAAGATCATCGAGTCGCGGGCGGGCGCCAAGGGCATCGGCTTCGGGGCGACCATCCGCTCCAAGCGCGAGATCGAGGCGAGCGACCAGTTCCAGGAGGTCATGCCGGAGGACCTGGTGAAGTTCGGGATGATCCCCGAGTTCATCGGCCGTCTCCCCGTCCTCACCTCCGTCCACAACCTGGATCGCGAGGCGCTCCTCCAGATCCTGGTCGAGCCGCGCAACGCGCTGGTGAAGCAGTACCAGCGCCTCTTCGAACTCGACGGCGTGGAACTGGACTTCGACCGCCCGGCCCTGGAGGCCATCGCCGACCAGGCCATCCTCCGCGGCACCGGCGCGCGCGGCCTGCGCGCCATCATGGAGGAGGTCCTCCAGTCGGTGATGTACGAGGTCCCGTCCCGCAAGGACGTGGCCCGCGTGGTCATCACGGCCGACGTCGTCCGCAACAACGTCAACCCGACGCTGGTCCCGCGGATCGTGAAGAACGACGGCAGGCACGAGAAGTCGGCCTGAGCCGCACGGACATGAAAGGGGCGCCCCGCCGGCCGGTGGGGCGCCCCTTTCGCGTGTGCGCCGCGGATCAGAGCTTGACGCGGACTTCCTTGCGGAGCTTGGCGGTGATGGCGGCGGCGTCCTCGGCGGAGCCGGCCGTGCCCGTCAGCAGCGAGGCGGTGTCGACCGGGAGGACCATGCCCACCGTGCTGTGGTCGGCCCACACGCACATCGTCAGAGTCATCGAGGGAACGCTGGCGGAGGGGTCGCCCTTGGTCTTGAGCTGCTGGCACTTCAGGACCGCGCCGTCGAGCTCGGCCGGCTCGTAGGCCTGCGGGCTGCCGATCAGTTCAGGCGCGTCCTTGTCGCTCTTGTTCTTCTCGGCCTCGGTCTTGCTGTAGGCGAAGATGGCGTCGACGACCTTCTCGGGGTCGTCGATCTCGCCGTAGAGGCCGTTGAGGGAGAGCATCTTGCTCGCGAGCGGGTTGGCCTTGTTCTCCACCTGCCAGGAGGCTTCGACCTCCTTGGCGTTCTTGACGCCGTTCTTCTCGGCCTCCTTCAGGGACTCCTTGTCGGAGGAGCCCCCCTTGTTCGGGGCCTTCTTGTACTCGCCCAGCACCGTCTCCGGCGTGATCAGCTTGTGCGGGCCGTCGTCCGCGACCGAGCCGCCGCCCCCGCCCAGCACGAAGTACGCGCCCACGCCGATCGCCGCGACCACCGCGACCGCGCCGATGATCCAGCCCGCCTTCGACTTCTTGGGGGCCGGGGGGTGGGGCACGTAGCCGCCGGGGCCCTGCGGGGCGCCGTACTGGGGCTGCTGGCCGTAGGGGCCGGGCTGCTGGGGCTGCTGCGGGTAGCCGTAGGGCGGCTGCTGCGGCGGGACGCCCTGCGGGGCCTGCTGGGGGTATCCGTAACCCGGCTGCGGAGCCTGCGGCTGGCCGTACGGGCCCGGCTGCTGCGGCTGCTGGCCGTACGGGCCCGGCTGGCCGTAGGGACCGGGCTGCTGGCCGCCGTACGGGCCCGGCTGGTTGTAGCTCATGGACAGGTTCCCCTCACAGGATGTTTATGTCTGCCGAACATCCTGGCGGAACCGTCGGCCGGTAAGTGCGGCGGGGCCCACACCGTTACCGAACCAAAGCGTTTCAGGACAGGACCGCGACACCCCTAAACTGACCCCGTGACCGAGAACACTCAGCAGCAGACAGCGCCCACCACCGAACTGCCGACCCAGTACGCGCCGGCCGAGGTAGAGGGGCCGCTGTACGAGCGCTGGGTAGAGCGCGGCTACTTCGAGGCGGACGCGAAGAGCGAGAAGCCCCCGTACACCATCGTCATCCCGCCGCCGAACGTCACCGGTTCGCTCCACCTGGGCCACGCCTTCGAGCACACGCTGATCGACGCCCTCACCCGCCGCAAGCGCATGCAGGGCTTCGAGACGCTGTGGCAGCCCGGCATGGACCACGCCGGCATCGCCACCCAGAACGTCGTCGAGCGCGAGCTCGCCAAGGAGGGCAAGTCCCGCCACGACCTGGGCCGCGAGGCGTTCGTCGAGCGCGTCTGGCAGTGGAAGGCCGAGTCCGGCGGCCAGATCTCCGGCCAGATGAAGCGCCTGGGCGACGGCGTCGCCTGGTCCCGCGAGCGCTTCACCATGGACGAGGGGCTCTCCCAGGCCGTCCAGACCATCTTCAAGAAGCTCTACGACGACGAGCTCATCTACCGCGCCGAGCGCATCATCAACTGGTGCCCGCGCTGTCTGACGGCCATCTCGGACATCGAGGTCGAGTACCAGGACGACGAGGGCGAGCTCGTCTCCATCCGCTACGGCGAGGGTGACGACTCCCTGGTCGTCGCCACCACCCGCGCCGAGACGATGCTCGGCGACACGGCCGTCGCCGTCCACCCCGACGACGAGCGCTACAAGCACCTGGTCGGCAAGCAGATCAAGCTGCCGCTGACGGACCGTACGATCCCGGTCGTCGCCGACACGCACGTCGACCCCGAGTTCGGCACCGGCGCCGTCAAGGTGACCCCGGCGCACGACCCGAACGACTTCGAGATCGGCCAGCGCCACAACCTGCCGAACCTCGCCGTCATGGACGAGCGCGCGGTCATCACCGTCCACGGCCCCTTCCAGGGCCTGGACCGCCTGGAGGCCCGCTCCGCCATCGTCGCCGCCCTGCGCGCCGAGGGCCGGATCGTCGCCGAGAAGCGTCCGTACGTCCACTCCGTCGGCCACTGCTCGCGCTGCAAGACCACCATCGAGCCGCGCCTGTCGATGCAGTGGTGGGTCAAGGTCGGCCCGCTCGCGAAGGCCGCCGGTGACGCGGTCCGCGACGGCAAGGTCAAGATCCACCCGCAGGAGATGGAGAAGCGGTACTTCGACTGGGTCGACAACCTGCACGACTGGTGCATCTCGCGCCAGCTGTGGTGGGGCCACCGCATCCCGGTCTGGTACGGCCCGAACGGCGAGGTCGTCTGCGTCGGACCGGACGAGCAGCCGCCGACGGGCGAGGGCTGGCACCAGGACACGGACGTCCTGGACACCTGGTTCTCCTCCGGCCTGTGGCCGTTCTCCACGCTCGGCTGGCCCGAGCGGACCGAGAGCCTCGAGAAGTTCTACCCGAACTCCGTCCTGGTCACCGGCTACGACATCCTCTTCTTCTGGGTCGCCCGGATGATGATGTTCGGTCTGTACGCGATGGACGGCACCCCGCCGTTCCACACCATCGCCCTGCACGGCATGGTCCGTGACCAGAACGGCAAGAAGATGTCGAAGTCCTTCGGCAACGTCGTCAACCCGCTGGACTGGATGGACCAGTACGGCTCCGACGCCGTCCGCTTCACCCTGGCCAACGGCGCCAACCCGGGCGTCGACGTCCCGATCGGCGAGGACTGGGTCAAGGCCTCCCGGAACTTCGCCAACAAGATCTGGAACGCGACCCGCTTCGCCCTGATGAACGGCGCCACGATCGAGGGCGAGCTGCCCCCGGTCGAGCAGCTGTCGGCGACCGACCGCTGGATCCTGTCCCGCCTCAACAAGACCGTCGCCCAGGTCGACGCGTACTACGAGGACTACCAGTTCGCGAAGCTCAGCGACGCGCTCTACCACTTCGCGTGGGACGAGGTCTTCGACTGGTACGTCGAGCTGTCGAAGACCACGTTCTTCGCCGGCGGCGAGCAGGCCAAGGTCTCCGGCCGGGTCCTCGGCGAGGTCCTGGACGTCATGCTGCGGCTGCTGCACCCGATCGTCCCGTTCGTCACCGAGGCCCTGTGGACCACGCTGACCGGGCGCGAGTCGCTCGTCATCGCCGAGTGGCCGAACGACAGCGGCTTCCGCGACGACGCCGCCGAGGCCGAGATCGAGAACCTCCAGCAGGTGGTCACCGAGGTCCGCCGCTTCCGCGCCGACCAGGGCCTCCAGCCCGGCCAGAAGGTCCCCGCCCGCCTGGAGCTCGACGGCACCGCGCTCGCCGCGCACGAGGCCGCCATCCGGCAGCTCCTGCGCCTCCAGCCGGAGGGCGAGGGCTTCTCCGCCACCGCCTCCCTGCCGGTCGCCGGTGCCACCGTCGCGCTCGACCTCTCGGGCACGATCGACGTCGCCGCCGAGCGCAAGCGCCTCGCGAAGGACCTGGCGGCGGCCGAGAAGGAGAAGGCCCAGGCCGAGGGCAAGCTCGGCAACGAGGCCTTCCTCGCCAAGGCCCCGGACAACGTGGTCGACAAGATCCGCACCCGCCTCGCCAAGGCGGACGAGGACATCGCCCGCATCCAGGCCCAGCTGGCGAACCTGCCGCAGGCCTGATCCGTACGGAGGAAGGGGCCCGGAACCGTCTCGCACGGTTCCGGGCCCCTCCCCTTTGTCCGTTTGTGGGTGACATCACGCGACTTGTGACCGAAGTCCAGGAGCCCGGGACCGAAGACCCGGGATGATGGAGGACATGCTCCGCCTCCCCACCCTCCCCGCGCTCCGCCGCCGCGTGGAGCGGTGGGCCGGCTCGCCCCGCGCCCTCGACGTCGTCGCCGCGCTCTTCGCCTTCGGCCTGATGCTCCTGGACGTGCCGGGGCTCGCCCGCGCCGACAACTCCCTCACCGGCGTCACCGCGACCCTCGTCCTCGCGGGCGGGGCGGCCACGCTGGTGCTCCGGCGGCGGCTGCCGTGGCTCCCGTACGCCGTGGCGCTCGGCCTGATGGGCTGGCTGCACGAACTGACCATGATCCAGTTCGCGCTGTACTCGATCGGCCGCTACCGGGGGCGGCGCGCCGCGGTCCTCGCGACCCTGCTGTACGTCGCCGTGGCGTACGGCTACTTCCTGACGCCCGGCTGGCCCGCCGAGCACGGCGAGACCGTCAGCGACTTCCTCAGCCTGGTCGTCCCGATCGGCGTCCTCGCGGCCGGCGTCGGCATCGCCGCCTACCGGCAGGACCTCGTCCGCGCCCTGGAGGCCCAGCGCCGCGAGGCCGCCGCCCGGCAGGCCGTGCAGGAGGAGCGGATCTCCGTCGGCCGGGACGTCCACGACCTGGTCGGCCGCGAGCTCACCGTCCTCGCGGTGCGGGCCGAGGTCCTCGCCGTACGGGCCAGGGGCGAGGCCCATCAGAAGGACTTCGAGGAGCTCGCGGACACCGCCCGGCGCGCCCACCTCATGCTCAACGAGACGATCGTGCGCCGCGCCGACCGGGACGCCTCGACGCCCGGCCTCGAAGGGCTCCCCGAACTCGCCGGGGAGAGCGAGCGCATGGGCGGCCCCGTCGACCTCACGGTCGCCGAGGAGGCCAAGGCGCTGTCCCCGCTCCGGCAGGCCGCCGTCCACCGCGTCGTCCGGGAGTGCCTGACGAACGCCGCCAAGCACGCGCCGGGGCTCCCGGTGAAGGTCGCGATCACGGTCGAGGGGCCCGATCTGCGGATCGAGGTGCGCAACCCGCTGCCGAAGAGCCCGCCGGACCCGGCGCCCGTCTCCACCGGCACCGGTCTGTTCTCGATGGAGGAGCGGGTCACCAGCATGGGCGGCACGCTGCGGGCCCGCCGGGAGGACGGCGCCTACGTGGTGACGGCGCTGCTCCCGACGGGGCGCCGGCGATAGCCCGGCGGACCGAAAGTCCCGAAAGGGGTGGGTCCGCCGTCCTGTCGGCACCGCTCCGTAGACTGGCCTCGTGAGTGAGCCGAGCGACCAGAGCGACGACCAGTTCGACGACATCGTCGACACCGAGACCCAGCGTGACCCCGACCTGGCGGTGATCGAGGCCGGCAGCCGCACCCTGCGCACGCAGGGCGGACCGCCCCAGGGCGACCCCGTGCCCAGCCGTCCCGAGGACCCCGAGCTGGACAAGGCGCTGCGCGAGGTCGAGACCGAGCTGTCCACCCGCTGGGGCGAGACCAAGCTGGAGCCCTCCGTCAAGCGGATCGCGGCCCTGATGGACGTCCTCGGCGAGCCGCAGCGCGCGTACCCCTCGATCCACATCACCGGCACCAACGGCAAGACGTCGACGGCCCGCATGATCGAGGCCCTGCTCGGCGCCTTCGAGCTGCGCACCGGGCGCTACACCTCGCCGCACGTGCAGACCATCACCGAGCGGATCAGCCTGGACGGCGCCCCGATCTCCGCCGAGCGGTTCATCGAGACGTACCAGGACGTCAAGCCGTACGTGGAGCTGGTCGACGCCCGCGAGGAGTACCGCCTCTCCTTCTTCGAGGTCCTCACCGGCATGGCGTACGCCGCCTTCGCGGACGCCCCGGTCGACGTGGCGGTCGTCGAGGTCGGCATGGGCGGCACCTGGGACGCGACGAACGTCATCGACGCCTCCGTCGCCGTCGTCACCCCCATCGACCTCGACCACACCGACCGGCTCGGCGGGACGACCGCCGAGATCGCGAGCGAGAAGTCCGGGATCATCAAGCAGGGCGCGACCGTCATCCTGGCCCAGCAGCCGGTCGACGCGGCCCAGGTCCTGCTGAAGAAGGCCGTCGAGGCGGACGCGACCGTGGCCCGGGAGGGCATGGAGTTCGGCGTCGCCTCCCGCGAGGTCGCGGTCGGCGGCCAGCTCCTCACCCTGCGGGGCCTGGGCGGCGAGTACGACGAGATCTTCCTGCCGCTGCACGGCGCCTACCAGGCGCACAACGCCGCGGTGGCGCTCGCGGCGGTCGAGGCCTTCTTCGGGATCGGCGCCGAGCACGCCAGGACCCTGGACGTCGACACCGTCCGCCGGGCCTTCGCCCAGGTGGCCTCGCCGGGCCGTCTGGAGATCGTCCGCTCCTCGCCGACCGTCATCCTGGACGCCGCGCACAACCCGCACGGCGCGCGGGCGACGGCGGAGGGCATCAGCGAGGCCTTCGGCTTCTCCCGGCTCATCGGCGTGGTCTCCACGAGCGGGGACAAGGACGCCAAGGGTCTCCTGGAGGCCTTCGAGCCGATCTTCGCGGAGGTCGTGATCACCGCGAACTCCAACCCGCGGGCCACCGACGTGGACGCGCTCGCCGCGATCGCGGTCGAGGTCTTCGGCGAGGACCGGGTCGTCGTCGAGCCGCGGCTGCCCGACGCCATCGAGGCGGCCATCACCCTCGCGGAGGAAGAGGCCGAGTACGGTGGCGCGGGTGTCCTCGTGACCGGTTCGATCTTCACGGTCGGCGACGCCCGGCTGCTGCTGCGAAGGGGCTGAACCCGATGCGTGTGCTCTGTTCCTCGACCCTCATCGGCGAGTTCTTCGTGATCGGCTTCGCCGGGCTCGTCGCCATGAAGGACGACGGCCTCGCGACGTCCACCGTCTGGTGGGTCTGCGGCGTGGCCATGGTCGTCTCGGTGCTGCTGTGCGGGATGATCACCCGGCCGGGCGGGGTGCAGCTCGGCTGGGCCCTGCAGGCCGGTCTGATCCTCAGCGGCTTCGTCGTCCCCACCATGTTCTTCCTCGGGGCCGTCTTCGCCGGTCTGTGGTGGGCCTCGGTGCACTACGGGCGGCGGATCGACAAGGTCAAGGCCGACTGGGCCGCGGCACATGCCTCGGCAGGGCCTGACGCTGCGTAATCGCGGGACGTGCGGGCCCTGTAGCCTCGGAGGTCCCGCACACCGCTTTTCCGAAGGAGTTCCCCCGTGAGCCAGCGATCGCTCGTCCTGCTCAAGCCCGACGCCGTCCGCCGTGGCCTGATCGGCGAGATCATCGGCCGCATCGAGCGCAAGGCCGGATGGGCCATCACCGCCCTGGAGCTGCGCGAGCTGGACCAGGACACGCTGGAGCAGCACTACGGCGAGCACAAGGGCAAGCCCTTCTACGAGCCGCTGATGGGGTTCATGCAGTCCGGTCCGGTCGTCGCGCTCGTCGTCGAGGGCGAGCGGGTCATCGAGGGCCTGCGCACGCTCGCCGGCCCGACCGACCCGATCGCCGCCGCGCCGGGTTCGATCCGCGGTGATTTCGGCACCATCGTCCGGGAGAACCTGATCCACGCCTCGGACTCGGAGGAGTCCGCCACGCGCGAGCTGAAGATCTTCTTCCCGGGTCTCGTCTGAGCCGTTCGCTGACCCGGTGTCAGCCGATCGGCACAACCCTGTGGGGCGACCGAAGGAATTCGGTCGCCCCCAGGCATATGAACGCCAATCCCGGGAACGGATCGCCGCGTCCTACCGTCACCAGATACAGAGGTGGACCAACGCGCGGCATCCGCGCGGGCGGCACTACGATGGAAAACTCCACGCCGCACCACTCTCAGCCATGGGAAATCAAGGGGAACTCAATGTCGTTCATCGGCCGTGACATGGCTGTCGACCTCGGGACCGCCAACACGCTGGTGTACGTCAGGGGTCGAGGCATCGTTCTGAACGAGCCGTCAGTCGTCGCCATCAACACCAACACCGGAGGCATCCTCGCGGTCGGCGCCGAGGCGAAGAAGATGATCGGCCGGACCCCCGGCAACATCGTCGCCGTACGCCCGCTCAAGGACGGTGTGATCGCCGACTTCGAGATCACCGAGCGGATGCTCCGCTACTTCATCCTCAAGATCCACAAGCGTCGCTACCTGGCCCGCCCCCGCGTCGTCGTCTGCGTGCCCTCCGGCATCACCGGAGTGGAGCGCCGCGCCGTCATCGAGGCGTCGACCCAGGCCGGCGCCCGCCAGGTGCACATCATCGAGGAGCCCATGGCGGCGGCCATCGGCGCGGGTCTCCCCGTCCACGAGGCCACCGGCAACATGGTCGTCGACATCGGCGGCGGCACCACCGAGGTCGCCGTCATCTCCCTCGGCGGAATCGTCACGGCACAGTCCATCCGGGTCGCCGGCGACGAGCTGGACAACGCGATCATCCAGCACATCAAGAAGGAGTACTCCCTCCTCCTCGGTGAGCGCACCGCCGAGCAGATCAAGATCACCATCGGCTCCGCGTACGACCTCGACAAGGACGAGCACACCGAGATCCGGGGCCGCGACCTGGTCTCCGGCCTGCCCAAGACCGTGGTCATCTCCGCGGCCGAGGTCCGCAAGGCCATCGAGGAGCCGGTCAACGCGATCGTCGACGCCGTGAAGACCACCCTCGACAAGTGCCCGCCGGAGCTCTCCGGTGACGTCATGGACCGCGGCATCGTTCTCACGGGTGGCGGCGCCCTGCTCCGCGGCCTCGACGAGCGCCTCCGGCGCGAGACCGGCATGCCGATCCACATCGCCGAGGACCCGCTGGACTCGGTGGCGCTCGGCTCCGGCAAGTGCGTGGAGGAGTTCGAGGCCCTCCAGCAGGTCCTGGACGCCCAGCCGCGCCGCTAGAACCGCACCACCCGCAGTAGTACAGCCGAACAACCGAACCACGAGGAAAGGCACGGCCGCCGCACGTGAGGGACACACGAGAGAGCCGGCTGCTCCTGGTGCTGCTGATCGCCATCGCGTTCGCACTGATCACGGTGGACATCCGCGGCGGTCAGGAGTCACCCGTCGACGGTGCCCGACAGGCCGCAGCGGCGGTCTTCGGGCCGGTCGAGAACGGTGTGGCGGCCGCCGTCGATCCCGTCGGCAACGCCATAGGCGCGGTACGGGACTCCGGCGAGCGGCACACCCGGATCGCCGCCCTGGAGAAGGAGAACGCCGAACTCAAGGCGAAGCTCGGCAGCGACGACCGCAACCGCAGTCGGCTGCGCGAGCTCGACGCCATGCTCAAGACCGCCGGCGCCGGACAGTACGGCATCAAGGGCGCCCAGGTCATCGCCATAGGAGCGGCCCAGGGCTTCTCCTGGACCGTCACCCTCGACATCGGCGCCCGCGACGGCATCGAGCGCGACATGACCGTGCTCAACGGCTCCGGGCTCGTCGGCCGCGTCACCACCGTCGGCCCCTCCACCTCCACCGTCCTCCTCGCCAACGACCCCGACTTCACCGTCGGCACCCGCATGGAGAAGAGCGACGAACTCGGCTTCGCCACCGGCCAGGGCGACGGCCCCCTCCTGGTCCAGCTCCTCAACGGCAAGGCCAAGGTCAAGCCCGGCGACCGGCTCGTCACCTTCGGCTCGCGCGCCGACAAGCCCTTCGTGCCCGGCGTCCCGGTCGGCGAGGTCGTCCGCGTCGACCCGTCGGGCGGCGGCCTGACCCGCAACGTCTACGTCCGCCCGTACGTCGGCTTCACCAAGCTCGACATCGTCGGCGTCGTCGTCCAGGCCCCGCAGTCCGACCCGCGCGACACGGTCCTGCCGCAGAAGCCCAAGCCCGCCCCGACCGTCACCGTCACGGTCACACCACCGCCACCGGACGGACAGCAGACGAACCAGCAGAAGCCGAACGACGGTCAGGACCAGCAGGCGCAGCAGGACCAGGAGGACGCGACACCGTGAAGCTCAACCGCATCCTCCTCTCCGCCGCCCTGATCGTGGTGGCCCTGGTCGTCCAGGTCTCCGTCCTCGCCCGCCTCCAGCTCCCCGGCGCCGTCCCCGACCTCGTCCTCCTCACCGTCGTCGGCCTGGCCCTCGTCCACGGGCCCGTCAGCGGCTCCCTCGTCGGCTTCACCGCCGGCCTCCTCTCCGACCTCGCCCCGCCCGCCGACCACGCCGCCGGCCGCTACGCCCTCGTGCTCTGCGTCATCGGCTACCTCGTCGGCCTCGCGAAGCCGGACAACGGCCGGCTCACCTCCGCGACCGGCCCCATGGCCGTCGTCGTCGCCGCGGCCATCGGCTCCACGCTCCTCTACGCGGGCGTGGGCGCCCTCGTCGGCGACACCGCCGCCCGCCATGTCGGCCTCGGATTCCTGCTGTTCACCGCGGCCGTGTACGACCTGCTCCTGGCGCCCTTCACGGTGCCGCTCATCATGGCCCTCGCCCGCCGCGCCGAGAACGACCCGCTCGCCGACACCAGCGGCGGCAACGGCGTCGACGTCGCCTCCGGCTGGCTCTCCTCCGGCACCGGCCTGAGGATCGGCGCCCAGCGCGGCGGCCTGCGCGTGAAGGCCGCCCGGAGCCGCGCCTCACGCGCCGGACGCATCAAGGGAGTCAAGCGACTGTGACGACCGGACGCATCAAGGGAGCCGAGCGACCGTGACCGAGGGGGCACCGGCAGTATGAGCAACATCCCCGAGACCGGACGGACCCCCCGGGTCCAGATCAGGCTCGTCGTCATCCAGATCCTCGTCTTCTCCCTGCTCCTCACCCTGGGGGGCCGGCTCTGGTACCTCCAGATCCGCAACGGCAAGGAGTACACGGACGAGGCGAAGAACAACCACGTCCAGCAGGTCGTCCAGCCCGCCGTCCGCGGCTCGCTCCTCGACGCCCGCGGCGTCCCGCTCGCCGACAACGAGACCCGGCTCGTGGTCTCCGCGTCCCGCACCGAGCTGATGAAGATGAAGGACCGGGGCAAGGCCGTCCTCACCCGGCTCGCCGACGTCCTCGACATGAAGCCCGTCGACGTCGTCAACAAGATCCGGCTCTGCGACTCCAAGACGCCCAAGCCCTGCTGGAACGGTTCGCCCTACCAGCCGATCCCCGTCACCGACGAGGCCACCACCCAGCAGGCCCTCCAGATCCGCGAGCGCGCCGAGGACTTCCCCGGCATCACCGCCGAACCCACCGCCGTCCGCCGCTACCCGGCCCCCGGCAAGTCCCGCACCTCCCAGGTCCTCGGCTACCTCTCGCCCGTCACCGACGAGGAGATCGAGAAGGCCAAGGACACCGACTCGCCGTACCTGCGCTCCGACATGGTGGGCCGCTCCGGCCTGGAGCGCACGTACGACAAGGAACTGCGCGGCAAGGCCGGCGTCACCCGCTACGAGGTCGACAACCTCGGCCGCGTCATCGGCCAGGCCAAGAACGACCCCGCCGTGCCCGGCTCCAACGTCGTCACCTCCATCGACGCCCGCGTCCAGGCGGTCGCCGAATGGGAGCTGCACAACGCGATGGTCGAGGCCCGCAAGGTCGTCGACCGCAACACCAGCGAGAACTACAAGGCCGACTCCGGCGCCGTCGTCGTCATGGAGGCCAAGACCGGCCGGATCGTCGCCATGGCCTCGCAGCCCGACTACGACCCCAACGCCTGGGTCGGCGGGATCTCCGCCAAGGACTACGCGGCCCTCACCGGCAAGGACTCCAACTTCCCGCTGCTCAACCGGGCCATCCAGGGCCAGGCCGCCCCCGGCTCCATCTTCAAGGTGGTCTCGACCGCCGCCGCCGTCCAAGCGGGCTACGACTTCGACGGCCGCTACCCGTGCACCAGCTCGTACTCGATCGGCAGCCAGGTCTTCAAGAACTTCGAGTCGCAGAACCACGGCCCCATCAGCCTCGGCCGCGCCCTCGAAGTCTCCTGCGACACCGTCTTCTACGCCCTCGCCCACCAGCAGTGGATCAAGGACGGCGGGATGAAGCCGAAGAAGAACCCGGGCGACTGGTTCTACAAGACGGCCCATCAGTTCGGCCTCGGCGCCGAGACCGGCATCGACCTCCCCAACGAGGTCACCGGCCGCGTCCCCGACCGCCAGTGGAAGCAGAAGTTCTGGGAGGCCAACAAGGACTGGTGGTGCAAGTACGGCAAGAAGGGCGGCACCTACGTCCAGCAGCTCTCGTACGAGAACTGCCTGGAGGGCAACCTGATGCGCGCCGGTGACTCCGTCAACTACTCCATCGGACAGGGCGACACCCTCGTCACCCCCATCCAGATGGCCACCATCTACGCCGCCATCTCCAACGGCGGCACCCTGTGGAACCCCACCGTCGGCAAGGCCGTCATCAGCCCCGACGGCAAGAAGGTGCACGAGATCGCGCCCAAGTCGCACGGCAGGCTCCCCTTCGACGCCGCCACCCGCGACTTGATAGACGAAGCCCTCGCGGGAGTCGCCACCCGCGGTACCGCCGCCTGGCGATTCGCCCAGGTCGGCTGGCCGCAGGACAAGATCCCGATGCACGCCAAGACGGGTACCGCCGAGGTCTACGGCAAGCAGACGACCTCCTGGTTCGCCACGTACACCAAGGACTACGCGATCGTCATGACGATCTCCCAGGGTGGTACCGGCTCCGGCGCCTCCGGCCCCGCCGTGCGCAACATCTACGACGCGATCTACGGACTCGACGACGACGGCAACCAGGACCTCAAGCGGGCCCTGCTGCCGCAGCCGCAGAAGGCCCTGCCGAAGATCGAGGCCGACGGCTCCATCGACGCGCCGAAGATCAAGCCGTACGACCCGGAGGCGCAGAAGGTCGACGAGACCAAGCCGAAGTCCGAGGACACCCAGCCGCCGGCCGACCCCGCGACGCCCACCAGGAAGCCGGACGACGACCAGCAGCTGGCGGGCCCGCCGGCCACCCGCGGGAGGCTCTGAACAGATGACGGCACCCCACGGCTTCTCCGTCTCCCGGTACGCACCCGAGCGCGGCACCCTCGCCAGGCTGACCGCCCGCGACTCGGTGCTCCGCCGGCTCGACTGGCCCATACTGCTCTCGGCGCTCGCCCTCTCCGGCGTCGGCTCGCTGCTCGTCTGGTCCGCCACCCGCGGCCGCACCGAGCTCAACCAGGGCGACCCGTACTACTTCCTCTTCCGGCACCTGCTCAACACCGGCATCGGCCTCGCCCTGATGATCGGCACGATCTGGCTCGGCCACCGCACCCTGCGCGGCGCGGTGCCGATCCTCTATGGCCTGTCGATCGTGCTGATCCTCGCCGTCCTCACCCCGCTCGGCGCCACCATCAACGGCGCCCACGCGTGGATCGTCATCGGCGGCGGCTTCTCCCTCCAGCCCAGCGAGTTCGTGAAGATCACGATCATCCTGGTCATGGCGGTGCTCCTCGCCGCCAAGGTCGACGCCGGCGACCAGCTCCACCCCGACCACCGCACCGTCGCCAAGTCCCTCGCCCTGGCCGCCCTCCCCATGGGCATCGTCATGCTGATGCCCGACCTCGGCTCGGTCATGGTCATGGCGGTCATCGTGCTCGGCGTGCTGCTCGCCTCCGGCGCCTCCAACCGCTGGGTCCTCGGCCTCATCGGCGCCGGCGTCGTCGGCGCGTTCCTCGTCACCGCGCTCGGCATGCTCGACGAGTACCAGATCAACCGCTTCGCCGCCTTCGCCAACCCCGACCTCGACCCCGCCGGCGTCGGCTACAACACCAACCAGGCCCGCATCGCCATCGGCTCCGGCGGCCTCCTCGGCGCGGGCCTCTTCAAGGGCTCGCAGACCACCGGCCAGTTCGTCCCCGAACAGCAGACCGACTTCGTCTTCACGGTGGCCGGCGAGGAACTCGGCTTCGTCGGCGCCGGCCTGATCCTCGTCCTCCTCGGCGTCATCCTCTGGCGCTCCTGCCGGATCGCCCGCGAGACCACCGAGCTCTACGGCACGATCGTCGCGGCCGGCATCATCGCCTGGTTCGCCTTCCAGTCCTTCGAGAACATCGGCATGACGCTCGGCATCATGCCGGTCGCCGGCCTCCCACTGCCGTTCGTCTCCTACGGCGGCTCGTCGATGTTCGCCGTGTGGGTGGCCATCGGACTGCTCCAGTCGATCCGCGTACAACGCCCGATGACGGCGTGACGACGGCTAGATTCGAGGTATGGCCGAGACGAAACGCGAGATCGAGCGGAAGTACGAAGCCACCGGGGAGACCCCGCCACCGGACCTCACCGGCGTCCCCGGGGTCTCCGAGGTCGTGGACCGGGGCGTCATGGAACTCGACGCCGTCTACTACGACACCCCCGACCTCCGGCTGGCGGCCGACGCGGTCACCCTCCGCCGCCGCACCGGCGGAAGCGACGCCGGCTGGCACGTGAAGTTCCCCGTCTCCGCCGGAGTCCGCGACGAGATCAGAGCCCCGCTGAGCGACACCCTGCCCGGTGAGCTCGCGGGGCTCCTGCGCTCCCGCGTCCGCGACGCCGAGATCGTCCCGGCCGTCCGCCTCCGCTCGGCCCGTGACGTCCGCCACCTCCTCGACGCCGACGGCACCCTCCTCGCCGAACTCTCCGTCGACACCGTCCACGCCGAACGCCTGCCCGAAGGCGCGGTGGCCACCTGGACCGAGATCGAGGTCGAACTCGCGGACGACATCGACCCCGCCCTCCTCGACGCCGTCGAGAAACGCCTCCGCAAGGCCGGCATCCGCCCCTCCGCGTCACCGTCCAAACTCGCCCGGGCCCTCGCCGAGACCGGCTCGGAGCCCCAGCCCGCCCCCACCGCCGGGAAGCCCGGCACCGCCGGCGCCGCCGTCCTCGCCTACGTACGCGAACAGGCCGACGCGATCGTCGCGCTCGACCCCGCCGTACGCCGCGACCTGCCCGACGCCGTCCACCAGATGCGCGTCGCCTGCCGCCGGATGCGCAGCGCCTTCAAGACCTACCGCAAGGTCCTCGACCGGAACATCACCGACCCCGTCGGCGACGAGCTGAAATGGCTCGCCGGAGAGCTCGGCGTCGCCCGCGACCAGGAGGTCCTCGACGCACGACTGCGCGCCCGCGTCGCCGACCTCCCACCCGCCCTCATCCTCGGCCCCGTCGAGGCCCGGCTGCGCCGCCGGGACGCCGCCCTCGCCAGGAACGCCCGGCACCAGGCCCTCGCCGCCCTCGACTCCGCCCGCTACCTCACCCTCCTCGACACCCTCGACGCACTCCTCGCCGACCCGCCGCTGCGCAAGGCCGCCCGCCGCGACGCCGGCCCGGTCCTCGCCCGCGCCGTGATCAAGGACCACGACCGCCTCGGCGGCCGGATCGAGCACGCCCTCTCCCTCACCCCCGGCCACGAGCGCGACCTCGCCCTCCACGAGGCCCGCAAGGCCGCCAAACGCGCCCGCTACGCCGCCGACGCCGCCCGCCCCACCCTCGGCAAACCCGCCAAGCGGCTCTCGAAACGCGTCAAGGCCGTCCAGTCCCTCCTCGGCGAACACCAGGACGCCGTCGTCGCCCGCGCCGCCCTCCGGGAATTCGGGATCATGGCCCACGGCGTCGGCGAATCGGCCTTCACCTGGGGACTCCTGTACGGCCGCGAGGAGGCGGCGGCCGACGCGGCCGAGCGGGAACTGCCCGGGGTCTGGGCCCGCGCCTCGGCCCCGGGGCTCACGGCGGCTCCGACCCGCTGAGCACCGGGGTACGCTTGAGAGTCGCCCCCCTGCCAGCTCACGAAGGTTCGAGATGTCTGCTGCCGAGTCTGTCTTCCCGCAGCTCGAAGCTCTGCTCCCGCACGTGCAGAAGCCGATTCAGTACGTCGGTGGAGAGCTGAACTCCACGGTCAAGCCGTGGGAGTCCGCCGACGTCCGCTGGGCGCTGATGTACCCGGACGCGTACGAGGTCGGTCTGCCCAACCAGGGCGTCATGATCCTCTACGAGGTGCTGAACGAGCGCGAGGGCGTCCTCGCCGAGCGCACCTACAGCGTGTGGCCGGACCTCGAGGAGCTGATGCGCGAGCACAACGTGCCGCAGTTCACCGTGGACAGCCACCGCCCCGTCGGCGCGTTCGACGTCTTCGGCCTGAGCTTCTCCACGGAGCTCGGCTACACGAACATGCTCACGGCCCTGGACCTGGCGGGCATCCCGCTGGAGTCGAAGGACCGCACCGTCGACCACCCGATCGTGCTCGCCGGCGGCCACGCCGCCTTCAACCCCGAGCCGATCGCGGACTTCATCGACGCGGCGATCATCGGCGACGGCGAGCAGGCCGTCCTCGACATGACCGAGATCATCCGGCAGTGGAAGGCCGAGGGCCGCCCCGGCGGCCGCGAGGAGGTCCTCCTCCGCCTCGCCAAGACCGGCTCGGTCTACATCCCGGCGTTCTACGACGTGGAGTACCTGCCGGACGGCCGCATCGGCCGCGTCGTGCCGAACAGGTCCGGCGTGCCGTGGCGCGTCTCCAAGCACACCGTCATGGACCTCGACGAGTGGCCCTACCCCAAGCAGCCCCTCGTCCCGCTCGCGGAGACCGTCCACGAGCGCATGTCCGTCGAGATCTTCCGCGGCTGCACCCGCGGCTGCCGCTTCTGCCAGGCCGGCATGATCACGCGCCCCGTGCGGGAGCGAAGCATCACCGGCATCGGCGAGATGGTCGAGAAGGGCCTCAAGGCGACGGGCTTCGAGGAGGTCGGCCTCCTCTCCCTCTCCTCCGCGGACCACAGCGAGATCGCCGACATCGCGAAGGGCCTGGCGGACCGGTACGAGGAGGACAAGGTCGGCCTGTCCCTCCCCTCGACCCGCGTCGACGCGTTCAACGTCGACCTGGCGAACGAGCTCACGAGGAACGGCCGCCGCTCCGGCCTCACCTTCGCCCCCGAGGGCGGCTCCGAGCGCATGCGCAAGGTCATCAACAAGATGGTCTCGGAAGAGGACCTCATCCGCACCGTCTCCACGGCCTACGGCAACGGCTGGCGCCAGGTGAAGCTGTACTTCATGTGCGGCCTGCCGACGGAGACCGACGAGGACGTCCTGCAGATCGCCGACATGGCGATGAACGTGATCGCCGAGGGCCGCAAGGTCTCCGGCCAGAACGACATCCGCTGCACCGTCTCCATCGGCGGTTTCGTCCCCAAGCCGCACACCCCCTTCCAGTGGGCCCCGCAGCTGTCGGCCGAGGAGACGGACGAGCGCCTGCGCAAGCTCCGCGACAAGATCCGCGGCGACAAGAAGTACGGCCGCTCGATCGGCTTCCGCTACCACGACGGCAAGCCCGGCATCGTCGAGGGCCTCCTCTCCCGCGGCGACCGCCGCCTCGGCGCGGTCATCCGCGCGGTGTACGAGGACGGCGGCCGCTTCGACGGCTGGCGCGAGCACTTCTCGTACGACCGCTGGATGGCCTGCGCCGAGAAGACGCTCCCCGACGTCGGCGTGGACGTCGCCTGGTACACCACCCGCGAGCGCACCTACGAGGAGGTCCTGCCCTGGGACCACCTGGACTCGGGCCTCGACAAGGACTGGCTCTGGGAGGACTGGCAGGACGCCCTCGACGAGACCGAGGTCGAGGACTGCCGCTGGACCCCGTGCTTCGACTGCGGCGTGTGCCCGCAGATGGACACGCACATCCAGATCGGCCCGACGGGCAAGAAGCTGCTGCCGCTGACGGTCGTGAATCAGTAACGCTTGAATGACGGCCCGGCGAAAGGGAAACCCTTCGCCGGGCCGTCGCGTCATTTTCGGCATGAACACGGAGAACGCCAGGTCGCAGCCCCCGAACGAGCCCGCGGGCTGTCTCACGGGGGTGGTGCGGGCCATCGCCCTGGTGATCGTCCTGCCCGTCCGGCTGGTCTGGGACGCCCTGGCCTACTGCCTCAAGCAGCTGTGGCGCTGGGTCCTCGCTCCGCTCGGGCGGGCCCTCGGCTGGCTGATCCACCACCTCGTCGTCATCCCGCTGCGGTTCCTGTGGGAGTGGGTCCTCGCCCCGGTCGGCCGGGCCCTCTGGTGGGTGATCGACCTGCTGGTCGTCACGCCCCTGAAGTGGCTCGGGCGCTGGGTCCTCCTCCCCGTCGCCAAAGCCGTCTGGTGGGTCGTCGACCTGCTGCTCGTCACCCCGCTGACCTGGCTCTGGCGGTACGTGCTCGCCCCCGTCGGCCGGGCGGTCGGCGCCGCGGTCGCCTGGGCCTGGCGGATCGGGGGCCGGATCTCCCGGGCCCTCGGGCGCGCCGTCGGCTGGGTGCTGTGGAACGCGATCGGACGCCCCCTCGCCTGGACGTACCGGGTGGTCCTCACGCCCCTCGGCCACTGGCTGCGCACCTGGGTGTGGGAGCCCCTCGCCTCCGTCGGGCGGGCCGTCCGCGCCGCGGCCCGCGAGGTGCGTCTCGCCCTCTTCGGCGGGTCCCGCTGACCGAGTCCGGAGAACCGGAGGCGGCGGGGGCGCGTACCCTGGGCAGTACGACGAACGTCCCCGGTGCGGCGCCCGCCCCGAGATCTCCCCGCAGGACGCGGGGGTGATCCGGGCGGGCCGCCCAGGGGGCGTCCCCCGAGCTTCCGGGCGGAGCGCCACCCGCGCCCGCCCCGCACCGAGGAGAAGAACCACTGGGCAAGCGACAGCCCGAAGGCCCGCCGCCCGCACCGGCGGTGCAGCGCATCCGACTGCGCTACACCAAGCGCGGCCGCCTCCGGTTCACCAGCCACCGTGACTTCCAGCGCGCCTTCGAGCGTGCACTGCGCCGTGCCGAGGTGCCCATGGCGTACTCGGCGGGCTTCACCCCGCACCCCAAGGTGTCGTACGCCAACGCCGCCCCGACGGGCACGGGCTCCGAGGCCGAGTACCTGGAGATCGCGCTCACCGAGGCGCGCGACCCGGAGACCCTGCGGGCCCTGCTCGACGAGTCCCTCCCGGCCGGCCTCGACATCACCGACGCCGTCGAGGCCCGGACCTCGGGTCTCGCCGACCGGCTCACCGCCTCCGTGTGGGAGCTGCGCCTGGAGGGCGTCGCCGTCGAGGACGCGGAGAAGGCCGTCGAGGCGTTTCTCGCGGCCGAGACCGTGGAAGTACAGCGCAAGACCAAGAACGGAGTCCGCACCTTCGACGCCCGTTCCGCCGTCACCGAGCTGACGGCAGCCCGTCACCAGGGCGATCCCCAGGGTGATAGGCCGCTGGACAGCGCCTGTGCGATACTGCGCCTGGTTGTTCGGCACGTGACACCTGCCGTGCGACCCGACGACGTCCTGTCCGGTCTCCGAGCTGTGGCCGACCTGGCGCCGCCGGTCCCCGCTGCGGTGACCAGGCTGGCGCAGGGGCTCTTCGACGAGGAGTCCGGCACGGTGACCGACCCGCTCGCGCCCGACCGCGAGGCAGTCACGGCCGCTTCACCCACGGCCGCCGCGACCGCCCCGGCGACGGCGCCGGGTGCCGGTACCGCGTAGGGAGCGGTCGTCGTAGCGCCGCCCTGGTACTCGGGAGCCACCTGGGTCGGGCAGCGCACTGACCAGGAGACTTTCGCCAGGCCGTCCGCACAGGGCGTACGGAACCGGCGAGCCAGACACATAAGCTCCCGTGCGGCGCCCGCGCCCCGGACGGCGGCACCGCGCCACAGGCGCGATCGTGCCGCCGGACCGGAACCAGGCGCGGCGCCCGGGAGCGTGACGGGAGAACCCCGCATGCTCGAGTCCAACGAAGACACCAACGCCCCCGGTGACAAGCTGCCGCCGCGCCGCAGGCGCCGCGCCGCTTCCCGCCCCGCCGGTCCGCCGGTGACGGGCGCGACCGCCGACGCCGCCGAGACCACGGTGGCCGCCGAGGCCCCGGCCGTAGAGGCCCCCGCCGTGGAGGCCGCCCCCGCCGAGGCCGCCTCCGCGCCGCGCACCCGCCGCCGGGCCACCCGCAAAGCCACTGCGCCCGCCGTGGAGGCCGCGGCCGAGCCGGTCGTCGAGCCGGTCGTCGAGACCCCCGCGGCCGAGGCCGTCGAGGAGGCCCCCGAGGCCGCCCCCGCCCGCCCGCGCCGCCGTGCCACCCGTAAGGCCACCTCGCCGGTGACCTCCCCGGCCGCCGCCGAGGAGACCGCGGCGCCCGCCGCCGAGCCGGTCGCCGAGGCCGCCGCCGCTCCGGTCGCCGAGGCCGTGGAGGAGGCCGCGCCGCCGGCCCGTACCCGCCGCCGTGCCACCCGTAAGGCCACCGCTCCGGCCGGCCCCCCGGCCGCCGCCGAGGAGACCGTGGTCGTGGCCCCGGTCGCCGAGCCGGTCGTCGAGACCGCCGCCGCTCCGGTCGCCGAGGCCGTGGAGGAGGCCGCGCCGCCGGCCCGTACCCGCCGCCGTGCCACCCGCAAGGCCACCTCGCCCGAGCCGGCCGCCGAGCCGGCCGCCACCGGCGAGTCGCTGCCCCAGTCCACCGTCGAGCAGATCACCGCCGACGAGGCCGAGGTCGCCGCCGCCGAGACCGCCGCCACCCGTGGCCGCGGCCGCCGCCGCGCCACCTCGCCGCAGTTCACCTCCGAGCCGGCCCCGGCCCGCGAGCCGCGCCGCGCCGCGCGCCCCGCCGTCCCCGTCTTCCAGGCCCCGGTCTTCGCCGAGCCGATGTTCCAGACCCCGGAGACCGCCGCCGCGGCCGCCGCCGCCTACGCGGAGGAGCCGGAGGAGGACGAGGCCGTCGAGACGGCCGAGGTGGTGGAGGCCGTCGAGCCCGCCGAGACCGAGACCGCCGAGCGGGCCGAGTCCGGCTCCCGCCGTCGCCGTCGCCGCCGTGGCGAGCCCGTCGCCGTCGAGCCCGTCCCGGCCACCGTCGCCGACGAGCCCGAGGTCGAGGCCGCCGCCGACGAGATCGAGGAGACCTTCGAGGCCGGGGAGCCCGAGGAGACGGACGAGTACGAGGACCGTCCGTCCCGCCGTCGCCGCCGTGGCGGCCGTCGCCGCCGTCGCGGCGAGCTCACCGAGGTCGAGGAGGCCGAGGAGGGCGAGGAGCCGCACGCCGAGGACGAGACCGAGGAGACCGACGAGGGCGAGGAGGAGCCGGAGGAGGCCGAGGCCTACGCCGGCGGCTCCAGCAGCTCCCGTCGCCGCCGTCGTCGCCGCCGTCGCAGCGGGGACGGCTCCGTCGACGTCGAGGCGGGCGAGGAGGACGGCGTCCGTACGGTCGTCAAGGTCCGCGAGCCCCGCCCGGCCCGCGAGAAGGCCGAGCCGTCCGACGAGGTCCAGTCCATCAAGGGCTCGACCCGCCTGGAGGCCAAGAAGCAGCGCCGCCGCGAAGGCCGCGAGCAGGGCCGCCGCCGCGTCCCGATCATCACCGAGGCCGAGTTCCTCGCCCGCCGCGAGGCCGTCGAGCGCGTCATGGTCGTCCGCCAGAACGGCGAGCGCACCCAGATCGGCGTCCTGGAAGACAACGTGCTCGTCGAGCACTACGTCAACAAGGAGCAGGCCACCTCGTACGTCGGCAACGTCTACCTGGGCAAGGTCCAGAACGTGCTGCCGTCCATGGAGGCCGCCTTCGTCGACATCGGCAAGGGCCGCAACGCCGTCCTGTACGCCGGTGAGGTCAACTTCGAGGCGCTCGGCATGGCCAACGGGCCGCGCCGCATCGAGTCCGCCCTCAAGTCCGGCCAGTCGGTCCTCGTGCAGGTCACGAAGGACCCGATCGGCCACAAGGGCGCGCGTCTGACCAGTCAGGTCTCCCTCCCGGGCCGCTACCTCGTGTACGTCCCCGAGGGCTCGATGACCGGCATCAGCCGCAAGCTCCCGGACACCGAGCGCGCCCGTCTGAAGACCATCCTCAAGAAGATCGTCCCCGAGGACGCGGGCGTCATCGTGCGCACCGCCGCCGAGGGCGCGAGCGAGGACGAGCTGCGCCGTGACGTCGAGCGCCTGCAGGCGCAGTGGGCCGACATCCAGAAGAAGGCCAACCAGATCTCGACGTCCGCGCCGAGCCTGCTCTACGGCGAGCCGGACATGACCGTCCGGGTCGTCCGCGACATCTTCAACGAGGACTTCTCGAAGGTCATCGTCAGCGGCGACGACGCGTGGGAGACCATCCACGGGTACGTCTCGCACGTCGCGCCCGACCTGGCCGACCGCCTGTCCAAGTGGACCAGCGAGGTCGACGTCTTCGCGACGTACCGGATCGACGAGCAGCTGATGAAGGCGCTGGACCGCAAGGTCTGGCTGCCGAGCGGCGGCTCGCTGGTGATCGACAAGACCGAGGCGATGATCGTCGTCGACGTCAACACCGGCAAGTTCACCGGCCAGGGCGGCAACCTCGAAGAGACCGTGACGAGGAACAACCTCGAAGCGGCCGAGGAGATCGTGCGCCAGCTGCGCCTGCGCGACCTGGGCGGCATCGTCGTCATCGACTTCATCGACATGGTCCTGGAGTCCAACCGCGACCTGGTGCTGCGCCGCCTCCTGGAGTGCCTGGGCCGGGACCGCACCAAGCACCAGGTGGCCGAGGTCACCTCGCTCGGCCTGGTCCAGATGACCCGCAAGCGGGTCGGCCAGGGCCTCCTGGAGTCCTTCTCCGAGACCTGCGTCCACTGCAACGGCCGCGGTGTCATCGTGCACATGGAGCAGCCGGCCACCGCCGGTGGCGGTGGCGGCGGCAAGCGCTCGAAGAAGCGCGGCCGCGGCGGCGCCGAGCACGTCCACGAGCACGAGCACGCCGAGGCGGTGGAGACGGCGGAGGCCGAGGTCGAGACCGAGGCCGAGGTCGCCGCGGAGCTGGCCGCCCCGGTGGCCGTGCCGGTGCCGATCGCCCCGGACGAGGAGCTGTACGGCTCCGCCGCCGAGGCGGAGGCCGCCGCCACGCGCGGTCGTGGCCGTCGTCGCGCCACCCGCCGGGTGTCCGCCCCGGTCGTCTCGACGCCGGTCGCCCCGGCGCCGGTCGTGGAGACCGAGGCCGTGGACTTCGAGCCGGCGCCCGCCGCCGAGCCCGTCGCCCCCGCCGCCGAGCCCGAGCCGGTCGTGGAGGCCGAGCCGGTGGTCGAGGAGACCGCCGCCCCGGCCCCGCGCGGCCGTCGCCGTGCCACCCGTCGGGTGACGTCCCCGGTCGTCTCGACCGCGGACACGGCCGCCGAGGTCGTCACCGAGCCGGTCGCCGAGCCTGCTCCGGAGCCGGAGCCCGTCGTGGCGCCGGAGCCGGTGGCCGAGCCCGTCGTCGAGGAGGCCCCCGTGGCCGCCCCGCCGCGTGCCCGGCGCCGGGTGGTCCGCAAGGCCACCGCTCCCGCCGGTTCGCCCGCGGGCGCCGAGGAGGCGGCCGTCGTCGTGGTGACCACGGCTCCGGCCGAGGCCGCCGAGGCGCCGGCCGAGCCCGAGGCGGAGGCCGCGCCGGCCAAGAAGACGGCCGCGCGCAAGACCGCGAAGAAGGCCACGGCCAAGAAGGCCGCCACCAAGAAGACGGCGGCGACCAAGAAGACCGCGGCGAAGAAGACCACCGCCAAGAAGACCACGGCCAAGAAGGCGGCGGAGAAGACCGCCGCCCCGGCCCAGGACTGACCGGCCGGTGCGGGCCGCCTCCCCCGTCCGGGGGCGCAGGACTTCAACGTCAACGAGTCGTACGTCATCGAGGAGGGCGTCCGGGAGGGCAACGTCTGGGCGCTCGACCTGCTCACCGAGTACGGCTCC
>NZ_JBEXSZ010000062.1:0-44498 GCF_040613865.1 Streptomyces sp. NPDC006197
AGACGGTGGCGGAGCGGACGGCGGCGCAGGCCTCCGCCATGGAGCACTACCGCGCCGACGCCACCGCCGGGGAACTGACCGCGGCGGCGCTCGCGTAATGGGTTGCTCTTTTGTCGGCCGCCGGTAGTGGGGGACGTGGTGTTGGACGTACTGAACAGGCCCCCGGCGGACACCACCGACACGGAGCCGTCCGAGGGCCTCGCCCCGGCCCCGCTCCGCCCGTACCTGATCCTCGCGGGCGTCCTCTGCGGCCTGTACTTCCTGTACTCCTGGGTGCAGTACGCGCACTTCCGCACGCCCTCGTGGGACCTCGGGATCTTCGGGCAGTCCGTCCGGGCGTACGCCGAGTTCCGCGCCCCCGTCGTCGACATCAAGGGCCCCGGCTTCCAGATACTCGGCGACCACTTCAGCCCCGTCACCGCCCTGCTCGCCCCGCTCTACTGGATCTGGCCCTCGCCCGCAGCACTGCTCCTCGGTCAGGCCGCGCTCTTCGCCGCCTCCGCCGTCGTCGTCGGCCGCACCACGCAGCAGGTCCTCGGCAGCCGGGCCGCCGGCATCGGCCTGACCGTCGCCTACGGCCTCTCCTGGGGGCTCCAGGAGGCCGTCAAGTCCGACTTCCACGAGATCGCCTTCGCCGTCCCGCTGCTCGCCCTGGCCTGCCGGGCCCTGCTCCTCGGGCGCTGGACCGCGGCCGCCGCCTGGTCCGTCCCGCTCGTCCTCGTCAAGGAGGACATGGGCCTCACCGTCGCCATGGTCGGCGCGGTCCTCTTCCTGAAGGGGCGCAGGCGGCTCGGCGCCGCCCTGGCCGGCTTCGGCGTGGCGGCCTTCGCGCTGACGGTCCTCGTCCTGATCCCGGCGGCGAGCCGGCTCGGCCAGTACGACTACTGGGCCAAGATCGAGAAGACCGGCCAGGGCGCCGACACCTCCTTCGGGCAGGTCATCGGCGACGCCCTCGTCTCGGGCGAGCGGTGGGAGATGGTGTTCTACCTGCTCGCGATCACCGGCTTCCTCGCCCTGCGCTCCCCGCTGGTCCTGCTCGTCCTGCCGACCCTGGGCTGGCGCTTCCTCTCCCAGGACGCCAACCACTGGGGCATGCACTGGCACTACAGCGCGGTCCTCATGCCCGTCGTCTTCCTGGCCCTCGTGGACGGCGTCCGCTCGGTCCGCACCTCGCCGCGCCCCTGGCTCGTCTCGTACGGCAAGGTCGTCGTCCCGGTCGCGACGGCGGTCGCGCTCGTCCTCGCCGCGAACCTGCCGCTGCGGGAGCTGATGAAGTCGGAGACGTACCGGACGGACACCCGGACCCTGGAGGCGCGGGCGGCGGTCGACGCCGTGCCGGAGGGGGCGAGCGTCGAGGCGGACGTCTCGCTCCTCGCGCACCTCACGGCGGACCACCGGGTCTACTGGGTGGGCACGTCGAAGGGCGCCACCCCGGACTATCTCGCCTTCGACCTGCGGGGCTGGGGGCAGCAGGTGTCGGATCCGGCGCAACTGGCTTCGCAACTGCACCCGGAGGCGCGGTACGAGATCACCTACCGCTCGGACGGCTTCGCGGTCCTGAAGCGGGTGTGAGGCCCACATGACGAGGAGGGCCCCGTTCCTCGGAACGGGGCCCTCCTCGTCGTCGTGCCGTGTGCTCAGTACCGCGGGCGGTTGAACCAGGCCGACGCCTGCGAGTTGACCATCGAGGCCAGGATGACGCCGCTGATGGCGAGGCTGATGACACCGCCGAAGATGCCGTTGGGCTCACCCTGGGCGAAGTTGGCGAGCGAGCCGATGATCATCAGCGAGGCGTAGATGATCGTGATGACGCGGATCGCGGTGCCGCCCTTGGCGAACTTCACGCCGAGGAAGATCGCGAGGAAGGCGAAGACCGCCAGCAGGATGACGAGGGCGAAGCCCAGCCCGGCCAGTCCGGCCGCGGCGTCCGAGTCGTCGATCGTGCTGGAGGCCGCGGCGATCCCGATGGCCGCGATGATCGCCACGATGGTCTGCAGGCCGCCGATGACGAACAGCAGCACGCGGGCGGCCTTCATCAGACCGGGCATCGTGGCCGGGGCCTGCGGGTAGCCGCCGCCGTACGGCGGGGCCGCCGGGTAGCCGTAGCCCTGCTGCGGCACGCCCTGCGGGGCCTGCTGCGGGTAGCCGTAGCCCGGCTGCTGTCCCTGTCCCTGCGGCTGGCCGTAGGGGTTGTTCGGATCGCCGAAGCTCATCGCGGGATTCCTCCGTGAATTTCTCTGTGCGGGGACGACGCGGCCCGCGCGGAGGACTTTCACGGCATTTGAGCGGATTTCCCCCCGGCACTTTCCGCGGTACTACGCGGCTCATCGTCGTCGCAACGCCGACCGCTTGTCCAGTCGGTACGGCGCGGAGTTGTGCAGATGCAACTCACCGTTCCGCATCGCCGGCCTCTCCTCGCGGGCGAATTGGAACAAGGCGGGGGTCATCCGGGAGGATGTCTCCATGAGCGCCCAGATTCTCGATGGCAAGGCCACCGCAGCCGCGATCAAGTCCGATCTGACCGTCCGTGTGGCGGCCCTCAAGGAGAAGGGCATCACGCCCGGCCTCGGCACGGTCCTGGTCGGCGACGACCCGGCCAGCCAGAAGTACGTCGCCGGAAAGCACCGCGACTGCGCGGAGGTCGGCCTCGCCTCCATCCAGCGCACCCTGCCGGGCACCGCCACCCAGGAGGAGATCGAGGCGGTCGTACGGGAGCTCAACGAGGACCCGGCCTGCACCGGCTACATCGTCCAGCTGCCGCTGCCCAAGGGCATCGACGAGAACCGCATCCTGGAGCTGATGGACCCGGCCAAGGACGCCGACGGTCTGCACCCGATGAACCTCGGCCGGCTGGTCCTCAACGAGCCCGCGCCGCTGCCCTGCACCCCGTACGGCATCATCCAGCTGCTCCGCAAGCACGGCGTCGAGATCAAGGGCGCCGAGGTCGTGGTCGTCGGCCGCGGCGTCACCATCGGGCGCCCGATGCCGCTGCTGCTCACCCGCCGCTCCGAGAACGCGACCGTGACCCAGTGCCACACCGGCACCCGGGACCTCGCGGCCCACCTGCGGGGCGCCGACATCATCGTCGCGGCGGCCGGCGTGCCGCACCTGATCAAGCCCGAGGACGTGAAGCCCGGCGCGGCCGTCCTCGACGTCGGCGTCTCCCGCAACGACGAGGGCAAGATCGTCGGCGACGTCCACCCCGGCGTCGCCGAGGTGGCCGGCTGGATCTCCCCGAACCCCGGCGGCGTGGGCCCGATGACCCGCGCGCAGCTCCTCGTCAACGTCGTCGAGGCCGCCGAGCGCGCGGCCGCGGCGCTCTGAGGTGACCTCCGGGACCCCGGGGACGCCCGGCAACCCGGACGGCACGGACGCCGTGGAAGGCGCGGACGCCGTCGACGGCACGGACACCGTGGTCGGTACGGACGGCGCGGCGGAGGACGGGGTGAAGCGCGGCCCGAGGCAGCAGCTCACCACCGACACCGCGCGCCCCGAGGGCGGCGGCCGGGCGGCCCCCGGCGACGCGCCGGCGCCCGCGCGCCAGTGGCCGCTGCTCACCGTCCTCGTGCTTGCGGGACTCGGCCTGCTCGTGGTGGGCACGGACCCGTTCCCGCAGTCCTTCCGGATCGGGGCGATCCTGGTCGGCGCGGCGCTCCTCACGGGCGCGGCGTTGCGGCGGGCGCTGCCGTCCGTCGGCATGCTGGCCGTCCGCTCCCGCTTCACGGACATGATCACGTACGGGGTGATGGGCAGTCTGATCGTGCTGCTCGCGCTCATGGTGCAGCCGGGACCGTGGCTGCGGATCCCGTTCCTGGAGGACGTGCTCCACCTGACGGTGACGTAGCCGTCCGGCGCGTGAGGCACGGCGCCCGCCCTCTCCCCCGTGGGAGGGCGGGCGCCGTCACGATCAAGGGTCATGTACGCACCAAGACGGTTCAAGCTCCGTCGGGGCGCTGTGGCACGGAAGTGACCATTCCGCTACCTCGGCCCGGCGTCGGGGCGGTTGGCGGTGCCCGGACGGGTGGCAGTGAGCCGGACCACAAGGGGTTGGGGATTCGGGAGGGTCCGGGTCGGATAGCCTGACCGCTGGATATCTCTTCATGTCGAGACACCGATCGATCAAGAGAGCTATCCCGCACCAGGGGCAGGGACCCCCACCGCCAGCTGTCTTACGGAGATCGCCATGACCCGCACTCCCGTGAATGTCACCGTGACCGGCGCGGCCGGCCAGATCGGCTACGCGCTGCTCTTCCGCATCGCCTCCGGCCACCTGCTCGGCGCGGACGTGCCGGTCAAGCTGCGCCTCCTCGAGATCCCCCAGGGCGTGAAGGCCGCCGAGGGCACCGCCATGGAGCTCGACGACTGCGCCTTCCCGCTGCTCAAGGGCATCGACATCTTCGACGACCCGAAGAAGGGCTTCGAGGGCGCCAACATCGGCCTGCTCGTCGGCGCCCGCCCGCGCGGCCCGGGCATGGAGCGCGGCGACCTGCTCGCCGCCAACGGCGGCATCTTCAAGCCGCAGGGCGAGGCCATCGCCGCCCACGCCGCGGACGACATCAAGGTCCTCGTCGTCGGCAACCCGGCCAACACCAACGCCCTGATCGCCCAGTCCGCCGCCAAGGGCGTCCCGGCCGAGCGCTTCACCGCGATGACCCGCCTGGACCACAACCGCGCGCTGACGCAGCTGGCCCAGAAGACCGGCTCCTCGGTCACGGACATCAAGCGCCTCACCATCTGGGGCAACCACTCCGCGACCCAGTACCCGGACATCTTCCACGCGGAGATCGCCGGCAAGAACGCCGCCGAGGCCGTCAACGACGAGGCGTGGCTGGCCGACACCTTCATCCCGACCGTCGCCAAGCGCGGCGCCGCGATCATCGACGCCCGTGGCGCGTCCTCCGCGGCCTCCGCCGCCAACGCCGCCATCGACCACGTGTACACCTGGGTCAACGGCACCGCCGAGGGCGACTGGACCTCCATGGGCGTCCCGTCCGACGGCTCCTACGGCGTCCCGGAGGGCCTCATCTCCTCCTTCCCCGTCACCTGCAAGGACGGCAAGTACGAGATCGTCCAGGGCCTGGAGATCAACGACTTCTCCCGCGCCCGCATCGACGCCTCGGTGAAGGAGCTCTCCGAGGAGCGCGACGCCGTTCGCGAGCTCGGCCTGATCTGAAGCTGAATTCAGCTCCACACTCCCGGCGCCCCCGGACCGTACGACCGACCGTACGGCCCGGGGGCGCCGTTTTCCGGGCCGACACGGAACTCCCGCCTCCCCTATGCTGTCCCCTCGGTTCCCGGCCAACTGGGCCGGAAACATGGACGGTTCCACACCATCGGGGGAGTTTTGTCGCAGTCGTTCGTGCCTCACCAGTCCGGCGGACCCTCGTCCGCCGTCGACCCGCGCCGCTTACCGGCCGCCAGCGAGGCGACCAGGCTGCTCTGCGCCGGTACGTACCTCGACGACGGATTCCGTGACGCGGTCATCGACCAGCTGTACGTCCACGAGGAGCGCTTCGCCGCCCCCTCCCTCGGCTACGACGCGAGCCGCGTCCTCGCCCACGCGCTGCGCGCCCGCCGCGTCGAACTCGCCTGGGCCGCCGGCATCCTCGCCCTCTGGATCGTCGCGATCCCCCTCACCAAGGGCCTGATCGCGCTCCTCATCACACCCTTCCTGGTGCTCGGCATCGCCCGCTGGGTGCGCGGCCGGTCCGCCACCGCCCCCGTCTACCGGATCGTCTCCGCCTTCCTGCTGCGCTGGTACGGCCGGCTCATGTTCCTCCAGTCCGCGCTGCTCCTCTTCCTCCTCGCGTTCGGCGACGACGAGTCCGGGTGGGAGTTCCTCGGCGAAACCGGCGAGGCCGGGGAGTTCGTCGGCCTCGCGGTCGAACTCGCCGCCCAGGAGATGTGGGACATCGGCCCGCTGGAGGTGTGGATCACCATCGCCGTGCCGCTCCTCGTGGCCTGGGCGGTGGCCACCCAGCGCGGCCAGTTCGCCCGCGCGCTCACCGAGGAGCTGTCCCGCGAGCGCTTCGCCGACCAGCGATCCGACCCGGCCGAGCTCGCCGAGGGCACCCGCTTCCGCCGGCTGCGCGACCGGATCCGGGTCGAACAGCACGCCCGGCTGATCATGTACGACGCCGACGTCCCGTTCTGCGGCGCCGGCTCCCCGTACGAGCCCTGGTCGCTCTCCGTCGAGCTGCGCCCCCGCAAGAACCTCGACGGCAAGGCGCCCGAACCGCTCGACAACAGCGCCGTCCTGCGGCACGTCGTCCCCCTCCTGGAGGCGCTCCGCGTGCCCTCCCTCCACGGCTCGCCGCAGCTCCAGGCGGCCGTACGGGACCGGCTGCGCGAGCTGGAGATCGACGAGGTCGTCTTCCTGCCCGTCGACGGGCTGCCGGCCCGCGCGGCCGCCCCGTACACCCCCGAGGGCTTCGAGGCGCACCGCTCGCGCGCCATCGAGGAGGGCGGCGAGACCCGCCGCCACTTCCTCCGCATCCGGGTCGGCGGCTGGGGCGAGGAGATCGTCACCACGGTCTTCGTCCGCGTCCACACCCAGGGCGGCATGCTGATGCTGGAGGTCGCCCCGCACGTCCTGCGGCCGGTGAAGCCGCTCTACCGGTACGCCGACCGGATCGCCCACCGCTACCGGCACAACCACCACTTCGGCAAGGCCGTCTGGGCGCTCGGGCAGACCCCGCGCTCGGCCGGACAGGCCGTGGCCACGATCTGGCGAGCGCTCGCCCAGCTGTGGCGGGTGCTCACCGCCGGCCACGCGAGCGCGCTGCCCGAGGGGCCGTGGATCTCGGTCCGCGAGCTCGGCTCCGACGACGATGCCTCCCTCTTCCAGGAGATGGACGTCAGCCGCTACCTGAAGAGCGTGCAGGACCGCGTCGCGAACGGCGTGACGCTCGCGCTCCGCGAAGCCGGTTACGAGACCGCCGAGTTCGAGCAGAAGATCGTCCACGTGGCCGAGGGCGGCACGTTCATCGAGAACACCAAGGGGAACGTCACCGTCGGGCACCACAACACCGTCACCAGCAAGACCTTCACCACTTCCACGACCGGAGGCGTCCGTGGCTGACCACCCGAACGGCATTCACGTCACCAACACCAGCGGCAACGTCACCATCGGCGACAACAACACCGTCACCAGCACGGTGAACGGCACGCCGCCCGCCCGCGACCCCCGGCAGGAGGAGCTCCTCCAGGCCATCCGCCGGCTCCGCGCCGACCTGGAGGGCGTCGTCCCCTCCGAGCAGACGACCGCGCTCGACACCGAACTCTCCGACGCCGAGGACGAGATCGAGGGCACCGGACGCGCGGGCACCGGACGGCTCGCCGCCCTGCGCCGCGCCCTCACGGACGCGGGCGCGGTGGCCGGGATCCTCGCCTCGGGCGTGGCCGTGGGACAGGCCGTCGGCGCCCTGCTCGGAGGATGAGATGAGCGGTCACGGGGGCGTTCCGGCGGGCGGGGCCCGCTGGAACGACGAGACGCAGAGCTGGGAGAGCGCGGAGAGCGGGGCGCCGGAGACCACCCCCGCCCCCACACGAACCGAAGACCCGACCGGGCCCGTGGTTCCGGAGGGGGCTGGGGCGGTCGGGCCTGTGGTCCCGGAGGGGGCTGGGTTCGCGGGGCCTGTAGTCCCGGAGGGCGTCGGGCCCGTCGGGCCCGTGGCCCCCGTCGGGCCTTCGGCTCCGCAGGTCGTCGGGCCCGCCGGGCCCGCCGGGCCCGTCGCTCCGCCGCCGCCCCCTCCTCCGGAGTACGCGCCGGACCACGGCCCGGGGTACATGCCAGGTCATCTCCCGGGTCCCCCGGGATACGCCCCCGACGCCGGTGGCTTGCAGTACCCCGCGCCGCCCGTCCCGGCGCCCCGGGCCCGTTCGCGGGTCGTCCCCGTCCTGGCGGCCGGGGTGGCGGCGGCCGTCCTCGCGGCGGGTGCCGTGAGCGCCTGGATGGTCTGGGGCCGGAGCGAGAAGGGGGCGGGCCCGGTGGCCGGTCCCCCGGCCTCCGTCCCGGCCACGGCGGAGACGGAGGGCCCGGCGTCCGGGGCTCCGTCGGGGACCCCCTCGGAGTCCCCGTCCGTCACGTCCACGCCCCCGGACGACGTGCCCCCGCCCGGCTACCGCGCCCAGGAGGACCTCAAGGGCTTCACGATCGCCGTCCCCGAGGGCTGGAACCGCACCGAGTCCGAGCAGGGCGTGTTCTACAACGCGCCGGACGGGCGGAGCCTGATCCAGGTCTTCGTCATCCAGGAGGCGGGCATGACGCCGTACGAGGCGCTGCGCGGCGCCTCCGAGGACGGCCGGACCAACAAGCCCGGCTACACCGAGATCAGCCTCGGACGGGTCGCGGGCGAGCCCGACGCGCCCGCCGACTCCGCCGAGCTGGTGTACGCGTACGACCGTGAGGGCGGCCGCCGCAAGGTCGTCGACCGCGCCTTCACCGCCGAGGACGGCAACCAGTACGCGATCCTGGCCGCCGGCCCGGACGCCGACTGGCCGCAGCAGCGCGAACGGCTCCGCGTGGCCCTGGACTTCTTCCGTCCCGGCGCCTACTGAGCCCGGCCCCGCACCTCGGCCGCCAGCTCCGCGAGCCCGCGCAGGGACCGCAGCAGCAGGCCGGGGCCGAAGGTGACGCGGGTCGCGCCCAGGCGGCCGAGCTCGGCGAAGGACGGGCCGTCCGGCAGGGACAGGGCGTTGACCGGCAGGTCGCCGAGGGCCGCCCGCAGGCCCGGCAGGTCGGCGGGCGGGGCCTCGATCGGGTACACGCAGTCCGCGCCCGCCGCCGCGTAGAGGCGGGCGCGGACGAGCGCCTCCCCGGCCGGGTCGGCGACGCCCTCGCGGAGGTACGCGTCGACGCGCGCGTTCACGAAGAGGCCGGGCCCGGCCGCCGCCCGTACCTCCGCCAGCCACTCCGCGTGCGCCTCGGGGTCCTTGAGGACGCCGGCGTCGCTGTCCTCCAGGTTCACGCCGACTGCGCCGGTCTCCCGCACCCGCTCGACGAGTTCGGCGGCGGACAGCCCGTAGCCGCCCTCCAGGTCCGCCGTGACGGGGACGGACACGGCCCGGACGATGCGCGCCACGGCGGCGAACATCTCGTCGGCGGGCGTCGCCCCGTCCTCGTGGCCGAGGGACGCGGCGACGGCGGCGCTCGGGATGGCGAGGGCGGGGAAGCCGGCGGCCTCGAAGGTGCGGGCGCTCGCCGCGTCCCACGGGCCGGGCAGCACGAGCGGGTCGCCGGCCGCACGGTCGTGGTGCAGGGCGCGGAGGACCTCGGCGTTCTTCGAAGCATCCGCCTTCGGAGCGTCCGTCTTCGGAGCGTCCGTCTTCGGAGCGTCCGCCTTCGAAGCGGACGCCGATGTGGCCTCCGAGGCGTTCACCGGGGCGTTCACGACGCGGACTTCGGGGTGTAGTGGCCCGGCGTCATGCGCGTCGTGACGCCGATCCGGTTCCAGGCGTTGATCGTGACGATCGCGGCGATAACCTGGGCGAGTTCGGTCTCGTCGAAGTGCGCGGCGGCCCGTGCGTACACCTCGTCGGGCACGAAGCCGTCGGTGAGGACGGTGACGGCCTCGGTCAGGGCGAGCGCGGCGAGTTCACGCTCGGTGTAGAAGTGTCGGGACTCCTCCCAGGCGGCGAGCTGCACGATCCGCTCGACGCTCTCGCCCTCGGCCAGCGCGTCCTTGCTGTGCATGTCGATGCAGAACGCGCAGCGGTTGACCTGCGAGGCGCGGAGCTTGATCAGGTGGTACAGGGTCGGGTCGATGTCCTTCGCGGCCGCCGTCTCCAGCCGGATCATCGCCCGGTAGAACTCGGGGAGGTGCTCGGCGAGGGGGAGGCGGGGCGCGTGCTCGTGGGCGTACACGGTCTGCTCGATCGTTTCCGTCGTCGTCATGCCGACCACCGTACGAAGCCGTTGGCGCAGCTGTATGGTCCATTTCCATGGCGAACGACCGGGCCACTTTCGGGTCCGACCTCCACCTGGAACTCCGTGGCACCCGGCTCCGCGCGGGCCTGATGGACGCCCTGCGGGAGGCGGTCCGCAGCGGACGCCTGGAGGCCGGCACCCGACTGCCGTCCTCCCGCTCGCTCGCCGCCGACCTCGGCATGGCCCGCAACACCGTCGCCGACGCCTACGCCGAACTCGTCGCCGAGGGCTGGCTCACCGCCCGGCAGGGCTCCGGGACCCGCGTCGCCCGCCGTGCCGCGCCCCGCCCCCCGGAGCCGCCGGCCCCGCCGTCGCCGCCGTCCGGCACCGGCCGCGGCCGGACCGCCGCACTCGTGCACAACCTGCAGTCCGGCACCCCCGACCTCGCCTCCTTCCCGCGCGCCGACTGGCTCAAGGCGTACCGCCGGGCCCTCACCGACGCCCCCAACGAGGCCTTCGGGTACGGCGATCCGCGCGGCCGGCCCGAACTGCGCACCGCGCTCGCCGAGTACCTCGCCCGCGCCCGGGGCGTGCACGCCCGGCCCGAGCGGATCGTGATCTGCGCCGGCTTCGTGCACGGCCTGACGCTGATCGGCGAGGTGCTGCGGGCCCGGGGCGTACGGGACGTGGCCGTCGAGTCGTACGGACTGTGGCTCCACGACGACCTCCTGCGCCGGGCCGGACTCGGCACCCCCGCCCTGGGGTTCGACGAGCGCGGCACGAGGACCGAGGAGCTGGCCGGCCTCGACGGATGCGGGGCCGTCCTCATGACGGCCGCCCACCAGTACCCGCTGGGCGGCGCCCTGCCCCCGGACCGGCGGGCGGCCGTCGTCGACTGGGCGCGCGCCTCCGGCGGCTTCGTCCTGGAGGACGACTACGACGGGGAGTTCCGCTACGACCGGCAGCCGGTCGGCGCCCTCCAGGGCCTCGACCCCGACCGCGTCGTCTACTTCGGCACCGCCAGCAAGTCCCTGGCGCCCGGGCTCCGCCTCGCCTGGATGGTCCTGCCGCGGGAGCTGGCGCGGGAGGTGGCGGCGGCCAAGGGAGCCGTGGACTGGTCGTCGAGCGCGCCGGACCAGCTGGCCTTCGCCGAGTTCCTGCGCTCCGGGGCGTACGACCGGCACGTGCGGGCGATGCGGCTGCGCTACCGGCGCCGCCGCGACCAGCTGGTGGCGGCCGTCGCCGCCCACTCGCCGGAGACCCGGGTCAGCGGGATCGCGGCCGGCCTCCACGCCGTCCTGACCCTCCCGCCCGGCGCCGAGCAGGCCACCCTGCGGGCCGCCGCCTGGCGCGGCCTCGCCGTCCAGGGCGTCAACCGGTTCCGCCGCCCCGCGGTGCCGCCCACCCTCGACGGCCTCGTCGTCGGCTACGCCACACCCCCCGACAGCGGCTGGCAGGGCGCCCTCCGGGCCCTGTGCGGGGTGCTGCCGTAAGAGCCGCTACGACGTGAAGGGCCGCTACGGCGTGGCGGACTCCGGGGCCGAGACCGGTGCCGGGGCCTCGCCGAAACGGGCCAGGGTCAGGGAGCCCGCCACCGCCACGGCGAAACCGGCGATCGCCAGCCAGCCGAGCCCGTCCCGCGTGCGGTCCCCGAGCCAGGCCACCCCGACGATCGCGGGCCCGATCGTCTCGCCGAGCACCGCGCCCGCCGTCGCCGTGGTCACCGAGCCGCGCTGGAGCGCCGAGGTCAGCAGGACGAACGCGGCCCCGCCGCCGACGAGGAGCGCGTACCAGACGGGATCGGCGAAGTCGACGCCGTCGATCAGCCGGACCGCCACCTCCACCACCCCGAAGCCGACACCCGCCCCGAGCCCCAGGACGAGCGCACGGGACCGCACCGGCAGCCGGCCCGCCACCACGCCGACCAGCAGGACCCCGAAGGAGATCCCGAGGAGCACCCAGTCCAGCGTCGCCGAGCCGTCCCGGTGGCCCTCCTTGCCGGAGGCGAGCGCCAGCATCGCGAGCCCCGCGCAGACCACGGCCACGGCCGCCCACTCCACCCGGCTCAGCCGCACCTTCAGCACCCGGGAGGCGATGACCGCCGTGACCGCCAGACTCGCGGCGAGGGCCGCGCCCACCACGTAGATGGGCAGCGTCCGCAGGGCCACGATCTGCAGGACGAAGCCCAGACCGTCCATCCCGAGACCGGCGAGATAGCGCCACTGCCGCAGGGCCCGCCCCATCAGCGCGACATCGACGCCGCCCCCCGTCCCCGGCTCGGCGGCGCGGGCCCCCATCGCCTGGAGCACCGATGCCGCGCCGAAGCAGACGGACGAGGCCAGCGCGCACATCATCCCGAATAGCACGAAACGACTCTAGGGGGTGAGGCCGGAAAACACCGGCCTACACTGTGCGGTCGCGACGGACGTGACGGGTTCGCGACAGCGAAGGGGAGCGACGGACATGCGCAGGCTGAGGTCGAGCACGGTGGTGCTCGGCGGGATGGGTGTGCTCGCGGCGACGATCACCGCGTGCGGTTCGGAGCCGGACCGGAGGTGCGTGGACCCGCTGACCCGGGAGGAACTGCCCAGCTACCGGTGCGAGAGCGGCGGCGGAAGCGACGACGACAGCACCACCCGGGGCGCGTACTACTACGGCGGATCCGTCCGCGACAAGCGCGTCAGCGGCGGCAGCTTCGACAAGACCGCGGTCGACAGCGGCGGCTTCGGCTGCTCAGGCACCGGCGGCGGCTGAGACGGGCACGGCACCGTGGAACGCCACACCATCGAGCCCCGGCCCGACTGGCAGCGGACGGTCGAGGAACAGGGACTCGTCTACCCCCTGACCCGCTACCCGGACGGCTCGCTGCGCCCGTACTGGGACGAGAGCGCGTACTACTCCTTCTCGCTGCCCGAGGTCGAGGCCCTGGAAGAGGTCGTCGAGGAACTGCACGCGCTGTGCCTGACGGCGGCCGCGCACATCGTCGAGCACGACCGCTTCGCCGAGCTCGGGATCACCGATCCGAAGCTGGCCGGGCTGGTCGCCGAGTCCTGGCGGCGGCGGGCCGAACTCCCCTCCCTGTACGGCCGCTTCGACCTGCGCTACGACGGCACGGGACCGGCCAAGATGCTGGAGTACAACGCCGACACCCCCACCTCCCTGGTGGAGGCGGCGAGCCCCCAGTGGTTCTGGATGGAGGAGCGGTTCCCCGGCGCCGACCAGTGGAACTCCCTCCACGAGCGGCTCGTCGACGCCTGGAAGCGCCAGGCCCACCTCCTCCCGCCCGGCCCCGTCCACTTCGCACACTCGGACGGCGACGAACTCGGCGAGGACCTGATGACGGTCGCGTACCTGCGCGAGACCGCCCAACAGGCCGGACTCGACACCGAGGCGCTCTCCGTCGAACGGATCGGCTGGGACCGGCTCTCGCGCCGCTTCGTGGACGACCGGCTCCGCTTCATCCGCAGCTGCTTCAAGCTCTACCCGTGGGAGTGGCTGACCACCGACCGCTTCGGCCCGCACGTCCTCGCCACCCTCGACAACGGCGGCGGCACCGGCACGACCTGCTGGATCGAACCCGCCTGGAAGATGCTGCTCTCCAACAAGGCACTCCTCGCGATCCTGTGGGAGCTGAACCCCGGCCACCCCAACCTCCTGCCCGCCTACCTCGACGGGCCGCGCGAACTCGCCTCCACCACCGGCTGGGTCGCCAAGCCGCTGCTCGGCCGCGAGGGCGCGGGCGTCACCCTGCACGAGGCCGGCACGGCACCCTTCGTACGGGACGGGGAGGCCTGCTGCTACCAGGAGCTGGCCCCCCTGCCGGACTTCGACGGCAACCGGGTGGTGCTGGGGGCGTGGGTCGTGGAGGACGAGGCGGCGGGGCTGGGCATCCGGGAGTCGACGGGCCTCGTCACCGACGAATACGCCCGCTTCCTCCCGCACGTGATCCTGTGACCGCCGCCGCCCCGGTACGGCCGGGGCCGCCGCCCCGGCAGGGGCGCCGTCCCGGGCCTCAGGCCGACAGCACCGACCTCAGCTGCTCCAGCCCCCAGTCCAGGTCCTCCTTCGAGATCACCAGCGGCGGCGCGATCCGGATCGTCGACCCGTGCGTGTCCTTCACCAGGACCCCCCGCTCCATCAGCCTCTCCGAGATCTCCCGCCCCGTGCCCCTGGACGGCACGACGTCCACCCCGGCCCACAGCCCGCGCCCGCGCACCGCCTCCACCGCGCCGCCGCCCACGAGCAGCCCCAGCTCCGCGTGGAGGTGCTCGCCCAGCTCCGCCGCCCGCTCCTGGAACTCGCCCGTCCGCAGCATCGCGATGACCTCCAGGGCCACCGCGCAGGCCAGCGGGTTCCCGCCGAACGTCGAACCGTGCTCGCCGGGCCGGAACACCCCGAGCACGTCGCGGTCGGCCACCACCGCCGACACCGGGACCACCCCGCCGCCCAGCGCCTTCCCCAGGACGTACACGTCCGGCACCACGCCCTCGTGCTCGCACGCGAACGTCCGCCCCGTCCGGCCCAGGCCCGACTGGATCTCGTCCGCCATGAACAGCACGTTCCGCCGGCGCGTCAGCTCCCGCACCCCCGCCAGGTAGCCGGCCGGCGGGACCAGGACCCCCGCCTCGCCCTGGATCGGTTCGAGCAGCACGGCCACCGTGTTCTCGGTGACCGCCGCCTCCATCGCCGTCAGGTCCCCGTACGGCACGATCTCGAACCCCGGTGTGTACGGCCCGTAGTGGTCCCGCGCCTCGTGGTCCGTCGAGAAGCTCACGATCGTCGTCGTCCGGCCGTGGAAGTTGTTCGCCGCCACCACGATCTTCGCGTGCCCGTCCGGCACGCCCTTCACCTCGTACCCCCACTTCCGGGCGGTCTTCACGGCCGTCTCGACCGCCTCCGCCCCGGTGTTCATCGGCAGCACCGCCTCCTTGCCGCACAGCTCCGCGAGCCGCGCGCAGAACTCGGCGAACCGGTCGTGGTGGAAGGCGCGCGAGGTCAGCGTCACCCGCTCCAGCTGCGCCTTCGCCGCGTCGATCAGACGCCGGTTGCCGTGCCCGAAGTTGAGCGCCGAGTACCCGGCGAGCATGTCGAGGTAGCGACGGCCCTCGACGTCGGTCATCCAGGCGCCGTCCGCCGAGGCGACGACGACCGGAAGGGGGTGGTAGTTGTGCGCGCTGTGCGCGTCCGCGGAAGCGATCGCCTCTTCTGTCCTCGACACGGGATCTCCGTTCGTCCTGCGGCTCGGGGAGTGCTCGTCCCCCAGGGGGCTGTGGCCCCCTTCTTATCGTCGCTCGGATGCCGGACAGGGAAACCTCGGCGGCGGCACGCCAGCTACTGTGGAAACACGCACGGCGACTGGCGTACGGGGAAGCGACCCCGGGGGAGCCGCGCGCGCTCCACGAACACGAGGTGCCGCTCGCCTGGGTATCACGGGACCCCCGTCCCGTGCGGCACCCCGCCCCGGGACCGATCCGCCGAACGCCCGGAGGACACCGCCATGACCGCCCCGCAGCAGCACCCCGCGCTCGCCGCCGCCGACCCCGAGCTCGCCGCCCTCGTCGGCGCCGAGGAACGGCTCCAGGCCGAGACCCTGCGCCTCATCCCCAGCGAGAACTACGTCTCCGCCGCCGTGCTCGAAGCCTCCGGCACCGTCCTCCAGAACAAGTACAGCGAGGGCTACCCCGGCCGCCGCTACTACGAGGGCCAGCAGAACATCGACCAGGTCGAGACCCTCGCGATCGAGCGGGCCAAGGCCCTCTTCGGCGTCGACCACGCCAACGTCCAGCCCTACTCCGGCTCCCCGGCCAACCTCGCCGTCTACCTCGCCTTCGCGCGGCCCGGCGACACCGTCATGGGCATGGCCCTGCCCATGGGCGGCCACCTCACCCACGGCTGGGGCGTCTCCGCCACCGGCAGCTGGTTCCGCGGCGTCCAGTACGGCGTCCGCCAAGACACCGGCCTCATCGACTTCGACCAGGTCCGCGACCTCGCCCTCAAGGAGCGCCCGAAGGTCATCTTCTGCGGCGGCACCGCACTGCCCCGCACCATCGACTTCGCCGCCTTCGGCGAGATCGCCCGCGAGTCCGGCGCCGTCCTCGTCGCCGACGTCGCCCACATCGCCGGCCTCATCGCGGGCGGCGCCCACCCGTCCCCGGTCGGCCACGTCGACGTGATCTCCACGACCACCCACAAGACCCTCCGCGGCCCGCGCGGCGCCATGCTGATGTCCACCGAGGAGCACGCCAAGGCCCTCGACAAGGCCGTCTTCCCCGGCCTCCAGGGCGGCCCCCACAACCAGACCACCGCCGCCATCGCCGTCGCCCTCCGCGAGGCCTCCCTGCCCTCCTTCCGCGACTACGCCCACGCCGTCGTCGCCAACGCCAAGGCCCTCGCCGAGGCGCTCCTCGCCCGCGGCTTCGACCTGGTCTCCGGCGGCACCGACAACCACCTGATCCTGATCGACCTCACCCCCAAGCAGGTCCCGGGCAAGATCGCCGCGAAGGCCCTCGACCGGGCCGGGATCGTCGTCAACTACAACACCGTCCCCTACGACCCGCGGAAGCCCTTCGACCCCTCCGGCATCCGCATCGGCACCCCCTCCCTCACCTCCCGGGGCCTTGGGCCGGACCACATGGCGAAGGTCGCCGAGTGGATCGACCGCGCCGTCACCGCCGCCGGCACGGGCGACGAGGACACCCTCCGCACGGTCCGCGCCGAGGTCGCCGACCTCATGGCCGCCCACCCCGCCCCGGGCCTCCCGGTCTGACCGCCCGCCCCGACGGCTCCCGCGCTCCCGGTCCACAGGAGCGCGGGGCCGCCGGGACGCACCGTGTTCCCGGTCTCACGCACCGGCGGGCGGGGATCGCCTCCCGCACCTGAGAGAATGATGTGCATGGCCTCTGACAGTCCCCGCGTGCTCTCCGGAATCCAGCCCACGGCAGGCTCGTTCCACCTCGGCAACTACCTCGGCGCCGTCCGCCAGTGGGTCGCCCTGCAGGAGACCCACGACGCCTTCTACATGGTCGTCGACCTGCACGCCATCACGGTGCCGCAGGACCCGGCCGAGCTGCGGGCGAACACCCGGCTCGCCGCCGCCCAGCTGCTCGCCGCCGGCCTCGACCCGGAGCGCTGCACCCTCTTCGTCCAGAGCCACGTCCCGGAGCACGCGCAGCTCGGCTGGGTCATGAACTGCCTCACCGGTTTCGGCGAGGCCTCCCGCATGACCCAGTTCAAGGACAAGTCCGCCAAGCAGGGCGCCGACCGCGCCACCGTCGGCCTCTTCACGTATCCGATCCTCCAGGTCGCGGACATCCTGCTCTACCAGGCCAACGAGGTCCCGGTCGGCGAGGACCAGCGCCAGCACATCGAGCTGACCCGCGACCTCGCGGAGCGCTTCAACGGCCGCTTCGGCGACACCTTCACGCTCCCCAAGCCGTACATCCTCAAGGAGACGGCGAAGATCTACGACCTCCAGGACCCGGCGGTCAAGATGAGCAAGTCGGCGTCCACGCCGAAGGGCCTCATCAACCTCCTGGACGACCCGAAGACCACCGCCAAGAAGGTCAAGAGCGCCGTCACCGACACCGACACGGTGATCCGCTTCGACCCGGAGAACAAGGCCGGCATCTCCAACCTGCTCACCATCATGTCCACGCTCACCGCCACGTCCGTCGCGGACCTGGAGAAGAGCTACGAGGGCAAGATGTACGGCGCGCTGAAGACGGATCTCGCCGAGGTCATGGTGGACTTCGTCACGCCCTTCCGGGCCCGCACGCAGGAATACCTGGACGACCCGGAGACGCTGGACTCGGTCCTGGCCAAGGGCGCGGAGAAGGCCCGCGCGGTCGCCGCGGAGACGCTGGCGCAGACGTACGAGCGGATGGGCTTCCTGCCCGCCAAGCACTGAGTCCGAGGACCCTGGCCGAAAGGGTGGTGCAGGCCGCACACTGGCGCTGCACCACCCGTACACATCTCGACGGACGACGGAGGAGAACGACGTGGGGACCGTAACGCTCGGCGTTTCGATCGCGGTCCCGGAGCCCTACGGCAGCCTGCTCCAGGAGCGGCGCGCCGGCTTCGGGGACCAGGCCGCGTACGGCATCCCCACGCACGTCACCCTGGTCCCGCCGACCGAGGTCCCCGAGGAGCGGCTGCCGGAGATCGAGGCCCACCTCGCGGGCGTCGCCGCCGAACACCAGCCGTTCCCCGTGCGCCTCAAGGGCACCGGGACCTTCCGCCCGCTCTCCCCGGTCGTCTACGTGAAGGTGGAGGAGGGCGTCGCCCCCTGCCACCGCCTCCAGCACCGGATCCGCGACGAGGCCGGGCCGCTGGTGCGCGAGCTCCAGTTCCCGTACCACCCGCACGTCACCGTGGCGCACGGCATCTCCGAGGAGGGGATGGACCGGGCGTTCGAGGAGCTGGCGGGGTACGAGGCGGCCTGGACCTGCCGCTCCTTCGCGCTGTACGAGCAGGGCCCGGACGGGATCTGGCGGAAGCTGTACGACTACGAGTTCGGCAGCGGCCGCCCGATCGCCGCCGTCCCCGCCCAGGGCGGCAGCCCGGTCGACACCCCGACGCCGACGGCCTGACCCGCCGGGCGGGCCTTCTGACCCGCCGGGCCCGGCCTTCCGGGCGGGCCGGAGCCGTACGTCACACCGGCAGGCGCCGGAACAGCGGCCTCGGCACGTGCCGTACCGCCGCCATCACCATCCGCAGCGAGCCCGGCACCCACACCGTCTCCGATCGCCGCCGCAACCCCAGCTCGATCGCACCCGCGACCGCCTCCGGGGTCGTCGCGAGCGGCGCCTCCGCGAGCCCGGCCGTCGCCTTCGAGCGCACGAACCCGGGCCGTACGACCATGACGTGCACGCCCGTGCCGTGCAGCGCGTCCCCCAGGCCCTGCGCGAAGGCGTCGAGCCCCGCCTTCGACGAGCCGTAGATGAAGTCGGCGCGGCGCGCCCGCTCGCCCGCCACCGACGAGAGCACCACCAGCGAACCGTGCCCCTGCGCCTGGAGCGCGCCCGCGCACACCAGACCGGCCGAGACGGCGCCCGTGTAGTTGGTCTGCGCGACCCGGACGGCGGCGGCCGGGTCCGACTCGTCGCGCGCCTGGTCGCCGAAGACCCCGAAGGCGAGCAGCACCATGTCGACGTCCCCCTCGGCGAAGACCTTCCCGAGCCGCTCCTCGTGCGACGCGGTGTCGAGCGCGTCGAAGGGCACGGTGCACACGTCCGCACCGAGCCCGCGCAGCGAGTCGGCGGCGGCCGTGAGCGCGGGGGAGGGGCGGCCGGCCAGCCGGACCGTGCGGGTGCGGCGTGCGATCAGCCGGCGGGCGGTGGCGAGCCCGATCTCGGAGGTGCCGCCGAGGACGAGCAGCGACTGCGGGGCACCGAAGGCGTCCTTCACGTGAACTCCTTGAGGTCCTGGGGCCCTAGAGGTTCTAGAGGCCGAGACGTCGGGCGAGGTCCGAGGTGAGGACGGACCCCGGGTCGAGCGCCGCGCGCAGCGCCCGGAACTCGTCGAGCCGGGGGTACATCGCGGCCAGGGCCTCCGGCCGGACCCGGGAGTCCTCGGCGAGGTCGACCCGGCCGCCGGCGCCCGCGACCTCCTCGTCGAGCGCGTCGAGGAAGCGCCCGAGCCCGGGCAGGCCGGTGGGGAGGCCGAGGGAGAGGGCCCAGCCGGGGAGGGGGAAGGAGAGCGGGCCGGGGCCGCCCGCGCCGAACCGTTTCAGGACGGCGGGGAAGGAGGGGAGGCCCCGGTCCGCGATCCGCCGCACGATCCGCCGGAGGGCGTCCTCCTGCCCGTACGGGACGACGAACCGGTACCGGACGAAGCCCTCGGGCCCGTGGATCCGGTTCCGGTGGGGGATGCGGTCGAGGGGGTGGAAGAAGGCCGGCAGCGGCTGGAGACGGCCGGTGGCGGCGCGGGGAGCCCCGCGGTACCAGAGCTCGTTGAGGAGCCCGACGGACGTGCGGCCGAGCGGTCCGCCGGGGACGTACGGCGGCGGCGCGGGCAGCCGCCCCGGCCGGAAGTCCAACGGCGCGCGGCGGGCCCGGTGGCGGCGGGGCAGCGCGTCGTACGGCACGTGGTCGCCGCGGGTCAGGACGGCGCGGCCGGTGGCGGCGCCCCGGGCGAGCAGGTCGATCCGGGCGGCGGAGTAGCGGTGCCGCGGGCCGCCGTCGGCGAGTCGGGCCATCAGCGCGTCGAGGTCGGGGACGCGCTCGGTGTCCACGCGCATCAGGGAGGTCTCGACGGGCAGCAGCCGCAGGGTGGCCGAGAGGATCACGCCGGTCAGGCCCAGGCCGCCGGTGGTGGCGTCGAAGAGCGGGGTCCCCGGCGGCACGGTGCGGATCCGTCCGTCGGCGGTGAGGAGTTCGAGCGCGGTCACGTGCCGGCCGAAGGAACCCGAGTCGGGGTGGTTCCCGCCGTGGACGTCGGCGCCGATCGCACCGCCGACGGTCATGTACCGGGTGTCGGGGGCGACGGGGAGGAACCAGCCGAACGGCAGCAGCGCCTCCATCAGCCGGTGCAGGGTGACGCCCGCCTCGCAGGCGACGAGACCGGCGGTGGTGTCGACGGCCAGGATGCGGTCGAAGCCGGTCATGTCGAGGACGGTGCCGCCGGCGTTCTGCGCGGCGTCGCCGCACGCCCGGCCCAGGCCGCGGGCGACGACGCCCCGGCGGCCGGGGGCGAGGACGGCCTCGACGGCCTCGGCGTGCCCGCGGGGCCGGTGCACGCGCGCGAGGGTGGGGGCGGTGCGGCCCCAGCCGCTGATCGCTTCGCAGTCCTCGTCCGGGACGCGGGTCTCGACAGCCATGGAGGTGACCGTATAGCCGGATATGGCGCTTATGCCGGTATTGCTGAGCGGCTCGTCGGAACGGATGCCCGAAGGAACGCAAGGAACACCGGGAAGGAACCCTCACGGCCCGGCACCGGCCGCTCCGTACGGGATGTCGGTCGCGGGCCCCCGAGCCCCGACGGGGGATTCTCGTACCTGAGTGACCGAGTGACCCGAGTGATCGACGGCGCGAGGAGCAGACGTACGACATGGACTGGCTGACCGGACTCCCCGTCATCGGCCCGTGGATCGCCCGCCTCATGCGGACCCACGGCTGGCACGCGTACGAGACCCTCGACGCGGCGCACTGGACGCGGCTGGCCGCCGCGATCACCTTCGTCTCCTTCATCGCCCTCTTCCCGCTGATCACGGTCGCCGCCGCGATCGGCGCCGCACTCCTCACCGACGACCAGCTCGACACCATCGAGAAGAAGATCGGCGACCAGGTGCCCGGCATCTCCGACCAGCTCGACATCGGCGGACTCGTCGCCAACGCCGGCACCATCGGGATCGTCGCCGGCGCCGTCCTGCTCGTCACCGGCATCAGCTGGATCGGCTCCATGCGGGAGTGCCTGCGCGCGGTCTGGGGACTCGACGGCGTCGAGGGCAACCCGATCCTGCTCAAGGGCAAGGACGCGCTGATCCTCCTCGGCCTCGGCGGCGTCGCGCTCGGCTCCCTCGCCGCGTCCTGGCTCGGCTCCACCGCCGTCGGCTGGAGCGCCGACCGGCTCGGCATCTCGGGCGGGGGAGCGGGCGGCATCCTGCTCCAGGTGGCCGCCGTCCTCGTCGCCGTCGTCGCCGACTTCCTGATCCTGCTGTACGTGCTGACGCTGCTGCCGGGCGTGGAACCGGGCCGCCGGGACCTCGTGACGGCGGCACTGGTGGGCGCGGTCGGCTTCGAGCTGCTGAAGCTGCTGCTCGGCGGCTACATGAAGGGGGTCGCGGCGAAGTCGATGTACGGGGCGTTCGGCGTCCCGGTCGCCCTGCTCCTCTGGATCAACTTCACCGCGAAACTGCTGCTGTTCTGCGCGGCCTGGACGGCTACGGAGTCGCGTCGGCAGAGCCCTCCCGATCCGGAGCCGGGGTCTGCTCCGGGGACTTCTCCAGGGGCTCCTCGGGGGACGGGGAACGGCGCCGACGGGTCGCCGCCGCCCCGGCCAGCGGCCAGCGGCGGTTGACCAGGAAGGCGGCCGCGGCCAGGAGGGCGAGGACGCCCCCCGCCACGGCCAGCGCGATCCCCACCCCGTCGGCCCACCCGGCGGGAGCGGCCGCGTGGACCGGCTTCTGCAGGGCGTCCTTCCCGGGCGCCGGAGCCGTGACGTCCTTCGGCGCGGGGGACGCCGTGCGCGCCGAGAGCGGCGGCACCAGTTCGCCCACCGGCGTCACCTTCCCGGAGGCGGCGAAGCCCCAGTCGAGCAGCCGGGCGGCCTCCCGGTAGACCGCGTGCTGCTCCTCCGAGGAGGGGTTCATGACGGTGACGAGCAGGACCCTGCCGTTGCGCTCGGCGATCCCGGTGAAGGTGGCGCCCGCGTGCGTGGTGTTGCCGTTCTTGACCCCGGCGAGGCCCTGGTACGGGGCGACGCCGATGTCTCCGGTGAGGAGCCGGTTGGTGTTCTGGATCTCGAAGGTCTCGCGCTTCTTGCCCGGCTTGGCCTCGCCGGGGAAGGCGGCGCGGGCCGTGGCGGCGTACGCGCGGAAGTCCTGGTTCTGCATCCCGTGGCGGGCGATGAGCGTCAGGTCGTACGCGGAGGAGACCTGGCGCGGGGCGTCGTAGCCGTCCGGGGTGACCACGAAGGTGTCGAGGGCCTGGAGTTCGGCCGCCTGCTCGTTCATTTCCGTCACGGTCCGCTGGAGACCGCCGTTCATGCTGGTCAGCACGTGCACGGCGTCGTTGCCGGAGCGGAGGAACACCCCGAGCCACAGGTCGCGGACGCTGTAGGTCTGCTTCTCCTTGATGCCGACCAGGCTGGAGCCGTCCCCTATCCCGGCCAGGTCCGCGGTGGTGACCAGGTGGTTCTGCGTCTTGTTGCCGAACTTCGGCAGCAGGGTGTCCGCGAAGAGCATCTTGAGCGTGGAGGCCGGGGCGAGCCGCCAGTGCGCGTTGTGCGCGGCGAGGATCTGCCCGCTCTCCGCGTCCGCGACGATCCAGGAGCGGCCGGACAGCTCCTTCGGCAGCACCGGAGCACCGGGACCGAGCCGCACCTGCGTCCCCGGCTTGCCGAGCAGGGCGCCGCCGACCTTGGACATCACGGCCGGAGGCTTGGGCTGCTTGTCCTTCTCGTCCTTTCCGTCCGCGTGTGCCGCGGGCGCGGCGGTGACGAGAGGCAGGAGCACAGCAGCGGCGACCGCCCAAGCGGTCTTCTTCGAAGCAGACACGGTCGAGAACGTACAGGTACGCGCAACCGATCCGAACCCCGGCAGGCGGTTCGCCCGCCCTCCTCCACCCGGAAGCGGGGGCCGGGAGGCCGATGGTGGTACCGGGGCCATGAAGCTCAGCCGCCGCGTCTCCTGGTTCCTGCTCGCGTTCGGGGTGTGGTTCTGGTTCATCTGGCACGCTTTTCACATGTAGTTAACCTGTAGAGCTTCAACGACAGAGAAGATCAGGTGAGAGACCTTGACCCCCCTCGTTTCGCCCGTGGGAGCCGGGCAACCGGACACGGTGCGGGTGGCCGTCTACGCCCGGCAGTCCAAGGCGCGCCCGGACTCGTCCGAAGCGTCGCCGGAAGCGCAGGTGGCAGCCGGCGAGGCGTTGGCGGTGAGCCGGGGGTGGGAGGTCGTTCACACCTTCAAGGACGTCGGTCGGTCCGGTTGGGATCCCCACGCCATCCGCCCGGGGTTCGAAGACCTCATGTCCGCTGTCCGCGCGGGCGAGGTCGACGTGGTGGTGGTCAACGAACTGTCCCGGTTGACCCGCAAGGGCGCACACGATGCCCTGGAGATCGACAAGGAGTTCAAGAAGTACGGAGTCCGCTTCGTCTCCGTACTGGAGCCGTTCCTCGACACCTCGAATCCGGTCGGCGTCGCGATCTTCGCTCTGATCAACACTCTTGCGAAGCAGGACAGCGACACCAAGGCGGAGCGCCTGCGCGGAGCCAAGGACGAGATCAGGGCGGTCGGCGGCCGGCACTCCAGCTCGGCCCCGTACGGCATGAGGGCGGTGCGGGAGAAGATCGGCAACCTCGTGGTGTCCGTCCTTGAGCCGGACGAGGACAACCCGGAGCATGTCGCGATCGTGGAGCGCATGGTGGAGATGTCCTTCGACGGCGTCTCGGACAACAGGATCGCGACGACGCTGGACTCAGAAGGAGTCCCGGCCCCCGGCGAGGCGGAGCGGCGCGCCACCGAGAAGCGGATGCGGTCCATCAAGAAGCGTCGCGTGTCGACGGAGGACAGCCCGATCCGCTGGCGTGCCCAGACAGTGCGGTGGATCCTCTCCCACCCGGCCATCGGAGGCTTCGCCGGCGAACGAGTGAAGCGGGGCAAGGCATACGTGAACGTGATCGCCCGGGATGAGGGCGGGTCGCCCCTGACTCCCCACCGGGGTGTCATCGCGGGAGCCGAGTGGCTGGAGCTCCAGGAACAGCGAAGCAAGCGCAACAAGACCAATAGGCGGCCCGGCGGAGAGGCCGCACCCACACTCCTGAGCGGGTGGCGCTTCACCACCTGTGGAATCTGCACGGGGTCCATGGGACAGACCAAGAACAACGGCGGGCAGGACTACTACATGTGCGCCAATCCCAAGGGCCACGGCGGCTTGAGCATCAAGCGCAAAGACGCCGACGACTACGTGGCCCGGCGCGTCTGGGCACGTCTTGCCGCCGCGGACGTCGACGACCACGAGGACAGGGAATGGCTGGCGGAGGCGGCACTCCGATTCGCGCTTCAGCGCGAACTGTCCGGAGTCCGGGAGGAGCGGCGCGAGACGGCGGCGCACCTTGAGCACGTCCGGAACTCCGTCGCCGAACTCCAGGCCGACCGCAAGGCGGGGCTCTACCGGGGGCGGGACGAGCTGGCCATGTGGCGCGCGACGATGACGCAGTACCGGACTTTCGAGGACCGGTGCACGGTCAGGTTGGAAGAACTGGACGAGCAGACCACGGCAGCGGTTCAGGTTCCCCCGGACTGGTTCGAACCGGGCGAGGACCCCTTGGGCGCCGGCTCCCCTTGGGCGGCGTGGGACGTGTTCAAGCGACGCGAGTTCCTGGACCTCTTCCTCTCCGGCGTCTCCATCGGCCCCGGCCGGGACCCGGAGTCCCGCAAGTACATCGCGATCGAGGAACGCGTGACGCTCCACTGGCGGCACCTCGAGACGGATGAGGACCACGAGGACGACGAAGAGACGCCGGCCGCTCTCTGAACACCACGGTGAGGGCGGGACTACCGCGCACCCACCCCAAGGGGGATCTCGGCGGACCGAGTGCCCGACCCTCACACCAGCTCTGCCCGTGCACCACGCCCCCGCGTCACCGGGGTGGCCGCAGGGGGCGTGTGGCAGAGCGTGGGGGACTGCACCGCCCATGAGCAACGGCTCGTCCGCGAGTCGCCGAAAGGGGTTGTAAGCGCGTGCAGTCCCCACCGTGTCCGGCCCGGCCCCGCCGGCGAGGCCGACAGCGCGCTAAGCGCCAGGGGTGACCTGCGTGTCCGGGCCGGGGTAGACGAGCTGTTCCCGTCCATCGGGGAAGCGCACGAGGTAGGGAGGGGACCCGTCCGTTCCTCGCACCTCCACTACCTCTGCGCTCTGCTCACGACCGTGTACGGCCATGATGATCCGGTCTCCGACGTTCGCTTGCACAGTTCTCGCCTTTCGCTGCTGCTTGGCTGTCGGCGAACTGCGTACCCGAGGCAGCGGCGACCATCCGCAATGTCACCCGCAGGGAGTACGGCGAGGACGGCCACGCCAGTTCGCTGCTCTGGCTACGGGGTGTCGAGCACGTTGCCGTTGGAACAGTTGTCGTTGTGGTCCCCGACATAGCCCGTGGTGTCCGCGAGTACGGGTACGACGGCGGCCTCCAGGGTGCACACGGCGCCGGCGGAGCCGAAGGGACTGGCGACATTCGCGTCGTCGTCGGCGTGGGCAGGGGCCGCGAGGGCAACGCCCGCGACGACAAGAGCAGCAGTAACGATCTTCTTCATGCCCTGATGAACGACTTCCACGAATCCGAGACACGACCACCGGCCCGCCTGGCCCAGAGGCAAGAGGCGTCGCGCTTAGACCGCGAAGGTTCCCGGTTCGAGTCCGGGGGCGGGCACGCAGAGAACGTCTGCCGGGGGCTGTGGTGGTTGCGCGACGCCGCCACTCGTCAGCCGGTCCGGCGGCGCGAGCACTGAGCGGGACGACTCCCCGGAAGCCCTGCCCGTGCGCTTCCCTCGTAGCGCACGGGCGGGACTTCTACTTGCCCGCGTTCGCTCGCACGCCCCTCAGTCCGATCACGCCGACGGCCGTCCCTAGGATGAACGACGTGACAGCGAGGGCGAGGTGGACCCAGAAGTACGCCGTCGGGTTTCCCGCGTCGTCGAAAGCGAGACCGCTCCCGTCCTTCCAGAGGTTCTTCGCGAAGGTCACCCAGATCACCCAAGACCAGACGCCGAACGCGAGCAGGAACCAGGAGACGCGGCGGCTGAGCTTCATGGGGTGCCCTTCGGAGTGGGGTGGCCGTGCCCTGCCAGTATCGAACGGGCCTGCCGCGATCTTGCGGCTGGGTCTCTGTACGCTAGTGGTGAGCTGCTTGTGGATCACCTTCGTCAAGAACCTCTGGAACGACGGGAGCGGCCCCGCCTTCGACGACGCGGGCGACCCGACGGCCTACTTCTGGGTCCATCTGCTGCTTGCCGTCACGTCCTCTGTCCCGGGGACGACGATCGGCGTGATCGGGTTGCGCGGGGTGCGCGCCGCGCGCCGCGCGGACGCCTAGAAGAGGGGTTCCGGGGGCGTGGTCGTCTTTCTGCTGGTCCTGGTCGTGGTGCTCGCGCTGCTCGGGGCGGTCCACTGGTACGTGTGGCGGCGTCTCGTGCGCGACGTCACGACGGCCGGGAGCCTCGCGCGCCGGCTCGGCACGGGCGTCGTCGTGGCCCTGCCGCTGCTCTCGCTCGCGGCCCTGGTCTCCTCGCGGGCGGGCGCGCCCTTCCGGCTCCAGCAGGCGGTCGCCTGGCCGGGCTTCCTCTGGCTCGCCGTGCTCCTGTACCTGGTCCTGGCCCTGGTCGTCGGCGAGGCCGTCCGGCCGCTCCTGCGCGCCTGGACGGGCCGCCGTGCCGCCGTCGCCGCCCCGGCGGAGCCCGTATCCGTGCCCGTGACGGCAGCTCCGGCGGAGCCCGTGGCCGAGCCCGCGGAGCACGTGCCCGCGCCCGTGGCCGGGCCGCGGGAGTCCGAGCTCTCCCGGCGGCTGTTCGTCTCCCGGGTCGTCGGGGGCTCCGCGGCCGCCGTCGCCGTCGGGACCGTCGGGTACGGGACGTACGGCGTGCTGCGCGGTCCCCGGGTCAAGCGGGTCACCGTGCCGCTGGCCAAGATCCCGCGCGCCGCGCACGGCTACCGGATCGCCGTCGTGTCCGACATCCACCTCGGGCCGATCCTGGGGCGCGCCCACACCCAGCGGATCGTCGATTCGATCAACGCCGCCCAGCCGGACCTGATCGCGGTCGTCGGCGACCTCGTCGACGGGACCGTCGAGAACCTCGGCCCGGCCGCCGAGCCGCTCGCCCGGCTCCGGGCCCGTCACGGCTCCTTCTTCGTGACCGGCAACCACGAGTACTTCTCGGGCGCCGACGCCTGGGTCGACCACGTCCGCGAGCTCGGCCTGCGTCCCCTGCGCAATGCGCGCGTGGAGATCCCGGCCGGCTTCGACCTCGCCGGCGTCGACGACGTCGCGGGGGAGAACGAGGGCCAGGGCCCCGACTTCGCGCGGGCCCTCGGCGACCGCGACCGGGCCCGCGCCGCGGTGCTCCTCGCGCACCAGCCGATCGTCGTCCACGACGCCGTGCGCCACGGCGTGGACCTCCAGCTCTCCGGGCACACCCACGGCGGCCAGCTCTGGCCCGGCAACTACCTCGCCGAGCTCGCCAACCCCACCGTCGCCGGCCTGGAGCGGTACGGGGACACGCAGCTGTACGTCTCGCGGGGCGCGGGCGCCTGGGGACCCCCGGTCCGGGTCGGGGCGCCCTCCGACATCACGATCGTCGAACTCGCCTCGAAGCAGGCCTGAGCGGACGCGGTCACTCCTCGCGCTGAGACCGACGCGTACTGCTCATCGACTTAAATTCTCATATCCCGGACATATACCTGTCGTGTGAAAGTTTCCCCTTCCCCATGTGAAAGCCGTGTGATGGGATGCAGCCACGCGGCGTTTTCCGGGGGCCGTCGCATCTGGGGTGGTATCAAAAAAAGGAAGCACGGCAATGCGGTCGACGGTCCGTCTGCGGATCCTCATCACTTGTGGAGTACTGGTGGCCGCCGGAGTGGGGGGTTGGCAACTCCTGCCCTCCGACGGCGTCCGGACCGATCCGATCACCGTCGGCACGACCGACGAGGTCACTTCACTCGACCCGGCGGGCGCCTACGACGCCGGCTCCTGGGCCATGTACAGCAACGTCTTCCAGTCGCTGCTGACGTTCAAGTCGGGACTCACCCAGCCGGTCCCGGACGCCGCCGAGAGCTGCAAGTTCGTGGGCACCAAACTCACCACGTACCAGTGCACGCTCCGCGACGACCTCACCTTCTCCGGCGGGCGCAAGATCACCGCCGAGGACGTCAAGTACTCCTTCGAGCGGATGCTGCGCATCAAGACCGACGTCGGTCCGCAGCCGCTCTTCCCGACCCTGAAGAACGTCTCGGCCCAGGGCCGTACCGTCACCTTCCACCTGAGCAGCCGTGACGCCACGTTCCCGCTGAAGGTGGCCACGGGCGCCGGCTCGATCGTGGACAAGGACCACTACCCGGCCGACCGGCTGCGGACGGACTCCGCGGTCGACGGCTCGGGGCCGTACGTCCTCAAGGAGTACAAGGAGGGCAAGTCCGCGCGCCTGGAGCCCAACCCGCGGTACAGGGGCGCCATCACCAGGACCGGTCACACGGTCCTGGTGAAGTACTTCGGCCAGTCCGAGGACCTCGCCAACGCCTGGAAGGCGAAGGAGGTCCAGGTGACGCACCGGCAGCTCCCGCCGGACTTCATCTCGTCCCTGGGCACCAAGGACGGGACCCGGATCACCGAGGCGGAGAGCGCCGAGATCCGCAACCTCAACTTCAACGTCCGGCCCGGCTCGCCCATGGCGGACAAGGCCGTACGGCAGGCCGTCGCGGCCGTCCTCGACCGCCCGGCGATCACCGAGGGCGCCTACAAGGGCACGGTCGAGCCGCTCTACTCCCTCATCCCGCAGGGCTTCGTCGGCCACAGCACCGCCTTCTTCGACGTCTACCCGGAGCCGAGCCGGAAGAAGGCCGAGGAGCTCCTGAAGAACGCCGGGACCAAGACGCCGGTGGAGTTCACCCTCGGCGTCCGCAAGGACGCCACCTACGTCGCCGAGGCCGCCGAGATCAAGCGGCAGCTGGACGGGACCGGCCTCTTCAAGGTGAAGGTCCTCGAGGTCGACTGGAAGAGCTTCCAGAAGGGGTACGCGAAGGGCAGCTACGACGCCTACCCCGTCGGCTGGCTCCCCGACTTCCCCGACTCCGACAGCTTCACCGCCCCGCTCGTCGGCACCGCGAACACCCTGCACAACGGCTTCTCCAGCAAGCGGATCGACAACCTGATCGCCTCGACGCAGCAGTACAGCGACCGGGGCCGGGCGACGAACGACTTCAAGGAGATCCAGAACGAGGTCGCCGCCGACGTGCCGCTCGTCCCGCTGTGGCAGAAGAAGGACTACGTCCTCTCCACGGAGGCGGTCACCGGCTCCCAGTACCTGTCGGACGGCACGGGCATCTGGCGCCTGTGGGAGCTCAACTGGGTCTAGGGCCCGCCCGGTGGATCAGGGGCAAGACGCCCCCTAGGGGGTGCCCTGCGGATTCGGGCTCGTCCGCTTCTTGGGCTTGCCCGAGGCCGCCATTCCGGCCGCCGTCGGCATGAAGTCGGAGAGCAGCTCGTGCGTCTCCTTGACCAGCGGGCGCAGGATCCGGAAGCGGGAGAGCGAGATCGCGCGGGCGGTGACCGGCGCGAGGCGCTCCACCAGGCGCCGGCTGTTCGCCGCGCCCTCCGAGCGGTCGTACACCCAGAACAGCACCAGGCCCATCTGCTGGAGCCAGAGCAACTGCGGGAGCGCTTCCTTCAGTTCCGGGTCGACCTTGACCGAGGCGCCGGAGATGACCCGCCGGTGGACCTCGATCGCCGCCTCGCGCGGGCCCTCCGACTCGGGTGAGAAGGGGCTGAGCGGGCTGTCCGGGTCGGCGGCGTTCTTGAAGAACTGGGCCGCGAACTCGTGGTACGGCTCCGCGATGTCGAGCCAGCCGAGGTAGACCCCGCGGATCCGGGCGGTCAGGTCCTTCTCGGGGCCGGTCAGGATGGGCTCGACGGCCGCCTGGTGCTCCTCGGCGATCCGGTCGTAGAAGCCCTGGACGAGGTGTTCCTTGGAGGAGAAGTAGTAGTACGCGTTGCCGACGGAGACCCCGGCCTCCTGGGCGATGGCCCGCATCGTCGTCTTGTCGTAACCGCGCTCCTTGAACAGCCGGAGCGCGGTTTCGAGGATGAGCGTGCGGGTCTGCTCGCTCTTGGGGGCCTTCTTCTCGTCGGCCTTCGTCTCTTCCTTCACGTCCTTCACAGGGCCGAGCCTAACCGGGCGGACCGGGCACCTCGCAGTGCCCGTCCCGGCAGGGCCCGTCGTCCGGCCCCTGCGCCTTGAGGGCCTCGCGCCACTTCGCTGCCGCCAGGACGGTCACCCGGGCGAAGGGCTGTCCGGCGGGAGTGGCCAGCCAGTGGGCCTTGGGCCGGTGGTCGGCCAGGGCCCAGAGACAGACGATCCAGGCGGAGGTCTCGCGGTAGACCTGGCCCCGGTCCCCGATCACGGTGATCTCCCGCAGGGTGGCGGTGTGGTCGAGGGCCGGGAAGAGGCGTCGTGCCTGCTGCGAGCCGGCGGGTACGAAGTCGAGCGGGACGAGCTGCCGCTGGCGCAGCAGCCAGTGCCTGAGGTGCACGCAGAGCGGGCAGTCGGCGTCGTACAGCACGGTCAAACGTCCCACGGGGGTCGTGGGGGTCACCGGTCCCGGCATCGCGGTCAGCCCTGGGGTGCGGGCGGGGCCCAGGGGCCGCCCTTGGGGGTGGCGGTCCAGCCCTGGGGGCCGACCGGCGGCACCTGTTCGCGCTCCATGACCCCGCGGCGGCGGATCTTGTTGAGCACGTAGACGTTTCCGAGGTGCATCACGCCGAGGACGAGCAGGACCACTCCGAGCTTCACGGAGAGGGCCTCGAAGAGGGCCCGGGCGTCGACGACGGCGGCGTCCTGGCTCAGGTAGAGGGCGACGAAGCCGAAGTTGACGAGGTAGAAGCCGACCACCAGGAGGTGGTTGACGGCGTCCGCGAGCTTCTCGTTCCCGTGCAGGACGTCGGAGAGGAAGATCCTTCCGTTGCGGCTGAGCGTGCGGGCGACCCAGATGGTGAGGGCCACGCTGATCAGCAGGTAGACGATGTACGCGACGACAGTGAGGTCCATGCCCCACCCTCCCTTGAACGCGTTCAAAAGCTGGCAGTCATGACTGTAGACCTCCTCTTGAACGTGTTCAAGTCGCTTGGGGGATGAGATGTCCCGGTCATGCACCGCCCCTTGGGGACCGGAGGGTGACGCTCTCTCACGACCTGGCCGGCGACGGCCCCGTGGACGCCCCGCACACCCACGTCGAGGACGTGCGCGAGCTCCTCGACCACCCCGGCTGCTCGTCGCCTTTCTCGCGGAGACGGCTCTCGCGGAGGCGGCTCTCGCGGATACGGCTCTCGCGGAGGTGGCCGCCGAGCTCAGCCGCGGCGTATCTGCGAGGTGATCGTCGGGTCGGTGATCCGGTCGTCGGCGGCGAGCAGCAGCGCCTTCGACAGGATCACCGACAGCAGCCCGCCGTCCTCCTCGAACGGCAGGAACACCTTCCCCCGGTCCCGCACGCGGTCCTCCACCACGCACAGATAGGTGTCGCCCGGCTCCATCAGCACGTTCCCCGAGCCCAGATGGATCCGGTACGCGCGCAGCTCGCCCCGGACCCGCAGGAAGCGGTCGGTCAGCTCCACCCGGTCCGCGATCCGCGTCCGGGGCAGCAGCCGGGCCAGCGTCTCGCGCCGGATCAGCGCCGACTCCGTCAGCTCGCCGAACGACCAGCTCTCCCAGTACCCGTCGTAGGCCCGGTCCTCCCCCCGGTCCCGCCACTGCGGATCCGCCCCGATCGACGCCACCCCCACGAACAGGTCGACGTCCCGCAGCGCCTCGGAGAGCACGAGCGCCGGTACGTCGGTCAGCGCGGCCGCCGTCCAGGCGCCCCGCGCCCCCGCCGCGCCCGCCCGCCACTCGAAGCGCACCTGGTCCGTGGAGCAGAGCCGGGCCACCCCGCCCCCGCGCGCCCCCTCGTCGACCAGCTCCACGAAGAACCGGGCCCGCCAGCGCGTCCCCTCCCCGGCCGGCAGTTCACCCGGCGCGGGCAGCTCCTTCACCAGCTCCGAGGACCAGCCGTCCGAGAAGTACCCCAGGTGGTTCCCCGCCCAGCCGCGCTCGGCCATCAGCGCCCGCGCCTGCCCGTACCGCAGGACGTGCCCCGCGAAGCGGTTGGAGTACGAGCCGGTCGCGAGCTCCGCCGGAGTCAGCGGGTACACCTCGCGGAAGACCTGCTTGAACGGCTGGCGCTCCTCCCGCTCCGCCAGCGCGGCCCGCCACTCGGCGACCTCCTCGCCACCGGCCCGCAGCGGATGCCACAGCCGCAGCCGGGCGCCCGGGCCGACCGGGCACGCCGTCCCGTCGTACCCCGCGAGGGTCCAGCCGCCGCCCGCCCGCTCCGGGACGCCGGCCGTCCACCCGCCGTCCGCCGAACCCTCCGCGACCTCCCAGAGCAGCGCACGGGCCAGGGCCCCGGTCACCGGATGGTCGACGTAGTACCGCTGCCAGTCCTCCGCCGGCCAGACCGTCCCCGCCGCGAGGTGCTCCTCCAGCCGGGACCGCTCGGCCGCCACCAGGCCCTTGAGCTCCTTCAGGCCCGCCCTGACCTCCTTCAGCTCCTCCGCGCGCGCCTCCCGGACCGCCTTCGGCGCCGTCTTCAGGGGCCTCCCCTCCGGGCCCCTGAAGGACAGCGCGACCGCGCCCGGCTCCCGTACCGAGAGCTCCGCCGTGTACGCCCCGAGCGGCACTTCCCGGACCCCGCGCCCGTCCAGACCGAGCGTCGCCACCCCGCGCTCGCGGAGCATCGCGGGGGTGAGCCCGGAGCGGGCCGCCACCGCCTCCAGGGCCTTCGCGATGCCCTTGTTCACCGTCCGGTTCTTCACCTTCTTCGGCAGCCGCCCGAGCCACTGCACGGCCTCCTCGCCCCGGGCGCCGCCGCACTCCCCGAGCACCGCGACGGCGGTGGTGGCCAGCGTCTGGCTGCGGCAGAACCCGCCGGAGCCGCCGAGCCCGGTCCCGGCGTGCAGCGCGACGGCCCCGACGAGCGGCACGACCCAGTCGGCGTCGACGTCGAGCGCCGCCCACATCAGGCCGCGGACGAGGGAGGTGTTGGTGTCGCCGGCGAGATGGGAAAGAGGCATGCCGAATTCGCTGAGGTCGGTCACCCGGTGCTCCGGTTGTGCGGCGATCCCTTCGAGGAGCAGCCGCACCACTTCCGTCCCGCGCTCGGTCTCCGCGAGCAGGGTTGCCGCCCGCCTGCGCCAGGCCCGCGTCGCCCTGGGCTTGTCCAGGAGGCCGCAGTGCCCGAGGAAGTCCGCCACCCCCGCTCCCGTGAGCAGCTCCGGGTGCGCGGCCCGCATCGCGGGGCCGTACTCGTCGAGCCCGTCGAGGAGGTGGCGGGGGAGGCTGCCCTGCGGGGCCGTTGTCCCGCGGCGCAGCAGGACGTCCATCCGGTCCCGTATCACGGCGAATTCGGCGCTCTGGTACGCGCGCAGCGACTCGGCCGTCCGGCGCAGCGCCCGGATCCGGGCCCAGTCGAACTCCTGCGCCTGCTCGGCCGCGGAGAGAGCGATCGGCACCAGGGTCATGAACGAACCCCGCAGTTCGTACGGGGAGACCTTCGCGTCCCGGCCGACGAGCCGCGCGAGGAGTTCGTCGGACTCCTCGGTGCTCCAGCCCAACTCCTGCCGGGACAGGTCGTCGAGGACCGCCGATGCCTGGTCCGGCCTGCGGCCGCACGCCCGCAGATGAAGCGCGAGCGCCCACTCCCGGCGCCCCTCCGCTCCCAGGGAGCCGATCAACTCACCGACCACCTCCGGCCCTTCCGCAAGCGCCTCATCCAGTCCGCTGCCCGTGATCCCCACCATGCCCACGACGTTAGAGGACCCCACTGACAGCCCTACCTGAACCGCCTCACCCCCGGCACCAGCGCCGTCCCCACGCAGCAGCCGCCCACCGCCAGCGCCGCTGCCAGGAGCGGTACTTCGGGGCCCCAGGCCGAGGCGGCGAGCGGGGCGAGGGCGTACCCCAGGGGCATCGCGGCGAGCGAGAGCAGCCAGTCGTACGAGGTGACCCGGGCGAGCGCGTGGACGGGCACCGCCCGCTGGACGGCGGTCTCCCAGACGGGGGAGAGGAAGCCGAGCCCCGCCTGCGCGAGCCCGTACGCCGCGATCGTCACCGGCGCGGGCGCGGCGAGGGCGAGCAGCACCAGCGGCAGCGCGTACGTGGCGAGGCCGAGGTTCGCGGTCAGGACCGGGCGCCGGGGGCGGGCCCGGTCGGCGAGCAGCGTCCCGAGGAGGAAGCCGACGGCGCCGACCTGGAGGAGGACGACCCAGGTGGTGCCGCCGCCGAGCCGGTCCACGGCGATGGCGGGGCCGAGGGTCATCAGGACGGCGGCGGCTCCGTTCCAGGCGCTGTGGCCGACGAGGCTGGTCCAGTACCAGTCCCGGGAGCGGACCTCCTGCCAGCCCTCGGCGAGGTCGGCGCGGAGCGAGCGGCGCGGGATCGGGACCCGCTTCACCCGTACGGCGGTCAGGAGCAGGGCGCTGACGGCGAAGGTGGCCGCGTCCAGGACGAACGCCCAGCCGGGGCCGACGGTCAGGACCAGGGTGCCGGCGAGCGCGGGTCCCGCGAGGCGGGTGGCGCTCTGGGCGACGCCCATCGCCGCGTTGGCCCGGTGCAGGGCCTCCTCCGGCACCGTGCCCTTCACGAGCGGCGAGCCGGTCGGCATGGCGAAGGCTCCGGCGGCGCCGCCGAGGGCCTCGGCGGCCGCGAGGACGGCGAGGCTGGGGGCGCCGCCGAGCAGCTGGACGCCGACGAGGAGCTGGGTGGCGCAGCGTACGAGGTCCGTGGTGAGCGCGACCGTGCGGGCGTCGAAGCGGTCTCCGGCGACGCCTCCCAGCGGCAGCAGGAGCAGTTTGGGGACCATCGCGCAGCCGAGGACCAGGGCGAGCGCCGAGGTGGAGCCGGTGGCCTCCAGGACGGCGAGGGCGAGGGCGGCGGGGATGGCGGCGTCACCGAGGAGGGAGAGGGCGCGGCCGGTGAAGAGGAGGCGGAAGGGGCGGGTGCGGAGGGGGTGGGGGACGGGTGGGGACACGAGAGAGCGCTCGGGGGCGGTGGCCATGGACCGCAGAGTATTTCGGTGCCGAATAATTCGTCAACGAAATACTTCGAGGGGGGCGGATGCCGCCGCCGACGTACGATCACCCCATGGCGCACCCCGAGGAACAGCAGGAACCGCGCGACTGGACCGACGAGCACGTCGCCCGCTGGCAGCCCGTCCTGCCCCGCCTCGACCCCGTCGTCGAAGGCGCGGTCACCCGGATGAAGAAGCTCTCGGTCCATCTGCGCCGGGTCAGGGAGCAGTCCCTCGTCGACTTCGACCTGGAACGCCACGAGTTCGACACCCTCCACAAGCTCGCGGGGCGCGGCGGCAGCGCCGCCCCCTCCGAACTCGCCCAGGACCTCGACCTGGCCCCCGCCTCTGTCTCCGGGCGCCTCGACGCCCTGGAGAAACGCGGCTTCGTCCGCCGCACCCAGTCCACGACCGACCGCCGCCGGGTCGTCGTCGAACTCACCGCCTCCGGCCGCGAGACCTGGCTCGGCGCGATGGACGTCCTCGGCCACGAGGAGGAACGGCTCCTCGGCGTCCTCACCCCCGAGGAACGCGACCTGCTCAACGGCATGCTGCGCCGGATCATGGTCGAGGCGGAGGCGGGCGGCCCCGCCCAGGGCTGGCACGCCTGACGGGGGCGTTGTCAGTGGCCGTCCCTACCCTGCTCGGCATGGGAACGGTGACCTTCGTCGACGAGACGACCACGGGGGGCCGCACGGCCGGCCCCCGCCTGCCCGTCGCGGAAGAACGGCTCACCCTGCGGGAGCTGATCCGCCGCAGGGTCGAGCACGAGGAAGCCGGTGACGCGGCCTTCACCCGGGCCGTCGAGGCCTTTGGGCGCAACGGCTTCCTGGTCCTGGTGGGCGACCGTCAGGTCGAGGAGCTCGACGAGACGGTGACGGTGGGTCCGGAGACCGAGGTCGTCTTCCTCAGACTCGTCCCCCTCGTGGGCGGCTGACCCCCGGCTCCCGGCGCGTCACACGCTGAGCGAGCGCGCGTAGTTCAGCTGCCCCATGACCCAGTGGAAGGTGTCCGGGCCCGTCGCCGGGATCATCGTCGAGTGGTGGCGCCCGCCGCTGGTCACCGTGACCTGGATGAAGCCGGTGGTCTGCTTCTCCTTCATCAGCAGGAACAGCAGGCCGAGCAGGCAGAAGAGGAAGAAGATGACCGCGAGGACGATCGCGACCGTCGGCATCTTCTCCTCGGTCCGCGACATGTCCATCGCGTTCCACACGGCGCCCTTGAGGGGCATGTTCCCGGCCGGCGTGATGATCTGGTCGCCGACCACGGTGATGTCACCGAGGCTCAGCACCGGTGCGCCCCCGCCCGCGGGCCCGTGCTGCGGCGGCACCGGCACGCCACCCGGCAGGGTCGGCTGGTAGGGCGGCGGCGTCTGCGGGTACCCGTACCCGGGCGTCGCGTCCTGCGGATATCCGTACGCCGGGCTCCCGGGCGTCCCGCCCTGCTGCCCCGGCCCCCACTTGTACTCACCGTCCGCGTAAGGGTTCGGCTCGCTCATCAGTCCCCGATTCTCTGTGCATTGGAAAAGCCCGGCAAGGGAGAGCCCGGCGATGGAAAAGCCCGCTCCTGCACGCCGCAGCGTACAGAAGCGGGCTTTCCCGCCACACCGGTGGTCAGAAACGACGCGTGATCAGCGCGCGCTTCACTTCCTGGATGGCCTTCGTGACCTCGATGCCACGCGGGCACGCGTCCGTGCAGTTGAACGTCGTGCGGCAGCGCCACACGCCGTCCTTGTCGTTCAGGATCTCCAGGCGCTGCTCGCCCGCCTCGTCACGCGAGTCGAAGATGAAGCGGTGCGCGTTGACGATCGCGGCCGGACCGAAGTACTGGCCGTCGTTCCAGAAGACCGGGCAGGACGACGTGCACGCGGCGCACAGGATGCACTTGGTGGTGTCGTCGAAGCGCTCGCGGTCCTCGGCGGACTGCAGGCGCTCGCGGGTCGGCTCGTTCCCCTTGGTGACCAGGAACGGCATGACGTCCCGGTACGCCTGGAAGAACGGCTCCATGTCCACGACCAGGTCCTTCAGGACCGTCAGGCCCTTGATGGCCTCGACCGTGATCGGCTTCTCGGGGTTGATGTCCTTGATCAGCGTCTTGCAGGCGAGCCTGTTCTTGCCGTTGATCCGCATCGCGTCCGAGCCGCAGATGCCGTGCGCGCACGAGCGACGGAAGGTCAGCGTGCCGTCGACGTCCCACTTGATCTTGTGGAGGGCGTCGAGCACACGCTCCTTCGGGTCGATCTGGATCTGGAAGTCCTCCCAGACCGCGGCGTCCGACACCTCGGGGTTGAAGCGGCGGATCCGCATCGTGACCGTGATGTACGGGGAGGCGGCGGAGTCCGCCTCGACCTTGTCCAGTACGGGGGTAGCCATCAGTACTTACGCTCCATCGGCTGGTAGCGGGTCTGGACGACCGGCTTGTAGTCGAGACGGACGGTCTCGGAGCCGTCCTCGCCGACCTCGCGGTACGCCATGGTGTGGCGCATGAAGTTGACGTCGTCACGGTTCGGGTAGTCCTCGCGGTAGTGACCGCCGCGGGACTCCTTGCGCGCCAGGGCCGAGACGGCCATGACCTCGGCCAGTTCGAGCAGGTTGCCCAGCTCGATGGCCTCCAGGAGGTCGGTGTTGAAGCGCTTGCCCTTGTCCTGGATGGACACGTTCTCGTAGCGCTCGCGCAGCTCGGCGATCTTCTCGACGGCCGTCTTGATGGTCTGCTCCGTGCGGAACACCATCACGTTGGCGTCCATCGTCTCCTGGAGCTCGCGGCGCAGGTCGGCGACCCGCTCGTTGCCCGTGGAGTTGCGGAGCTTCTCGATCTGGGCGACGACGAAGGCCTCGGGGGCCTCCGGCAGCTCGACGAAGTCGTTCTTGGCGGAGTACTCGGCGGCGGCGATGCCGGAGCGCTTGCCGAAGACGTTGATGTCGAGCAGCGAGTTGGTGCCGAGGCGGTTGGCGCCGTGCACCGACACGCAGGCGACCTCGCCGGCGGCGTACAGGCCGGGGACGACCGTCGTGTTGTCGCTCAGGACCTCACCCTCGACGTTGGTCGGGATGCCGCCCATGGCGTAGTGCGCGGTGGGCTGGATCGGGATCGGGTCCGTGTACGGCTCGATGCCGAGGTACGTACGGGCGAACTCGGTGATGTCCGGGAGCTTGGCGTCGAGCTGCTCCGGCGGGAGGTGCGTCAGGTCCAGGTAGACGTGGTCGCCCTCGGGACCGCAGCCGCGGCCCTCGCGGATCTCCGTGTAGATGGAGCGGGAGACGACGTCACGGGACGCGAGGTCCTTCATGACCGGCGCGTACTTCTCCATGAAGCGCTCGCCGTCCTTGTTGCGGAGGATGCCGCCCTCACCGCGGGCGCCCTCCGTCAGCAGGATGCCCATGCGCCAGATGCCCGTCGGGTGGAACTGGAAGAACTCCATGTCCTCCAGGGGCAGACCGCGGCGGTAGCAGGCGGCCTGGCCGTCACCGGTCAGGGTGTGCGCGTTCGACGTCACCTTGAAGAACTTGCCGGTGCCGCCGGAGGCGTAGATCACGGCCTTCGCCTGGAAGATGTGGATCTCGCCGGTGGCCAGCTCGTACGCGACGACGCCGGCGGACTTCTTGACGCCGTCGACCTCGGTGATCAGCTGGTCCAGGACGTAGAACTCGTTGAAGAACTCCACGCCCTCCTTGACGCAGTTCTGGTACAGCGTCTGGAGGATCATGTGGCCTGTGCGGTCCGCGGCGTAGCAGGACCGGCGGACCGGGGCCTCGCCGTGGTTCCGGGAGTGACCGCCGAAGCGGCGCTGGTCGATCGTCCCGTTGGGCGTCCGGTTGAACGGCAGGCCCATCTTCTCCAGGTCGAGGACGGCGTCGATGGCCTCCTTCGCCAGGATCTCGGCGGCGTCCTGGTCGACCAGGTAGTCACCGCCCTTGACCGTGTCGAAGGTGTGCCACTCCCAGTTGTCCTCCTCCACGTTCGCCAGCGCGGCGGCCATGCCGCCCTGCGCGGCGCCCGTGTGGGAGCGGGTGGGGTAGAGCTTCGTCAGCACGGCGGTGCGGCTGCGCTTCGTCGCCTCGATGGCGGCGCGCATGCCGGCGCCGCCGGCGCCGACGATGACGGTGTCGTACTTGTGGATCTTCATGACGTGGATTACCTCAGCCCCGTGCCTAGCGGATGTTCGGGTCGAAGGTGAAGATCACCAGCGTGCCCAGAAGGATGGTGAACACCGTGGCGGTGTACAGCAGGCCCTTGAGCCACAGGCGCGTGTTGGCCCGCTCCGCGTAGTCGTTGATGACCGTGCGGAGACCGTTGGCGCCGTGCAGCATGGCGAGCCAGAGCATCAGCAGGTCCCAGACCTGCCAGAACGGGGACGCCCAGCGGCCGGCCACGAAGGCGAAGCCGATCTTGGAGACGCCGCCGTCCAGGAAGAGCTGGATCAGCAGGTGGCCGAGGACCAGGACGACGAGGACCACGCCGGAGAGGCGCATGAAGAGCCACGCGGCCATCTCGAAGTTGCCGCGGGTCGCGCGCGGGGTCTTGCCCGTGCGCTTGCGGGGGGCTTCGATGTACGGCGCGGGGTTGTCCGCGTCGTAGCGCGCGCCGCCCTCGACGGGTCCGATCGCGGAGGTGGTGTCAGTCGACATGTCTGGCGTCAGCTCCCGAACAGTTCACGTGCGGCGTGGCCGAGGACGGGGTACAGGGAGCCCGCCATCAGCACGACCCAGATGCCCACGACGGTCCAGAGCATCTGCTTCTGGTAGCGCGGGCCCTTGGACCAGAAGTCCACGGCGATGACCCGCAGGCCGTTCAGCGCGTGGAAGAGGATGGCGGCGACCAGGCCGTACTCCAGAAGAGCGACGATCGGCGTCTTGTAGGTCGCGACGACCTCGTCGTACGCCTCGGGGGAGACGCGGACGAGAGCGGTGTCCAGCACGTGTACGAACAGGAAGAAGAAGATGAGGACGCCGGTGACTCGATGAGCCACCCAGCTCCACATTCCTTCCCGGCCGCGGTACAGCGTTCCAGCCGGCACGGAAAAACCCTCCGGGAGCGGGGATCAGGGCCGGCCGGCTTCTCTGTCGGTCAGACCCGGCCGGGTACGGTCCACCGGCCCCGGTCATCGTAGCGACGACTTGTCGGTTCGCTCGCCCGGGGTCCATCGGTGTGATCAAACAGGCACGGACGGGCTATCGCACAGGCCTGAATCACCGCATTGCGGACGAAATCACGGCCCGGGGTGTCGTGGTGTGAGCCCCTGGGTGACCCGGAAGGCCAGTCGGGCGCGGGCGAGCCGGCGGAGCTCGTCGGCGGCGACCACCCGCTCCTCCTCCGCTTCGTTGCCGAGACGTGACCGGATACCGGCCAGTAACTGGTCGAGGCGCTCCCCGGGGCGCACTCCGTCGAGGCTGATCACGAACGCGTGGCCGAAGCTGCTCTCGTACGCGGCGTGGGCGGCCCGCAGCGCGGTCCGGGCGGCCGGCGGGGCGTCGGGATGGGGCAGCGCGGAGGACTCGGCGGCCAGGGCCTCGTCCAGATCGGCGCGGGAGAGGTCGTATCCGGCCTCGTCGGCGGCGGCGAGCAGGGCGTCCACGGTCGGGTACGGGCGGTGCGCCGCCACCCGTTCGGCCCAACGTGTGCTGTGGCAGCAGGAGAGCAGCAGCGCCACCGCCTCGGCGGGTGAGGCCGCGTTGAACCCGACGAGACCGCCGGTGTGCCGGGAGTGGGTCTGCTGGGCAGGTATGGCAGGGGTGTCCGCGGCGCCCGGCTTCCGGCAGGGGGCGTGGGTGTCGCTGGTCAGCGTGGACTCCGGTACTCCGGGACGGGTGGGGTGGACGTGACTCAACGTTATCGACGGGAAGAGGGAAGTGTCCGACGGATGCGCGATTTTCACCCGGAAGGGAGAGTTTCGGAACAGATGATGGACGATCGGCTTCCGCCCCGTCGACTGGTCGGACCCCCGTCCTTACGGGAGGATTCCGAATGATGCGGTACTCCCCCCGAGGGCCTCGTCGGGCCCCCGCCCTCCTGGCGACCGTGGTGGCGCTGGCCACCGCGGCGGCCTGCTCGAACAGTTCTCCGTCCGGCCCGCCCTCCGGCCCGGCCGCCACGGGCGCGTCCGTGAGCGCCGCGCCCACGAGCGCCGCGCCGCCCAGTCCCGAACCGACGCCCACCCCCACCCCCACCCCCACGCCCTCGAAGAGCTACCCCCTCTCCACCGCGCCCCGCGCCGTCCCCGCCGTCCGCGCCCACCAGGCCGCCCGCGGCCCCGGCTGGAAGCCCGCGCCCACGGGCGGGGTCGTCCTCGCCGCGAACAGCGGGGCCCTCGCCGACGAGGGGCGGCTGCTCGCCGGGGAGCTCGGCGTCCCGTACCGCGGCGCCGCCGCGGCCGCGCCCGGGGACGTCGAACTGGCCCTCGGCGGGACGGGCGCCCCCGAGTCGTACACCCTGACGGTCACGGGCGGCCGCGTCCGGATCGCCGGCCCCGACGAGGCCGGGGTCTTCTACGGCACCCGCACCCTCAAGCAGTCGGTGAAGGCCACCGGCGCCATGCCCGAGGGGACCGTCACCGACCGGCCCGCGAAACCGCAGCGCGGCCTCATGCTCGACATCGCCCGCAAGCACTTCACCGCCGCCTGGATCGAGGACCGCATCCGCGAGATGAGCGACCTGAAGCTCAACCAGCTCGGGCTGCACTTCTCCGACGACCAGGGCTTCCGGATCGAGTCCTCCAGTCACCCCGAGGTCGTCTCGGCCCAGCACCTCACCAAGGCCGAGGTCCGCCGGATCCTCGCCCTCGCGGCGAGCCGCCACGTCACGGTGATCCCCGAGATCGACTCCCCGGGGCACCTCGGCGCCGTCATCGCCGCCCACCCCGGACTCCAGCTCGTCAGCGGGAGCGGCCGGACCCCGCGCGGGACCGTCGACATCTCGAACCCGGACGCGGCGAAGATCGTCGACGAGCTGCTGCGCGAGTACACCGGGCTCTTCCCCGGGGCGTACTGGCACCTCGGCGGCGACGAGTACGTCGCCCTGATGTCCAGGAACCCCGAGGCGAGCTACCCGAAGCTGGCGCGGGCCGCGGTCGCGAAGTACGGGCCCTCCGGCCGCGTCCAGGACCTCGCCACCGGCTGGCTCAACGACCGCGCGGCCGTCGTCCGGCCCACCGGCAAGACCCTCAAGGCCTGGAACGACGGCTTCTTCACGGGCGGGGTGGTGGGCCCGGACAAGGACCTCCAGGTCGAGTACTGGACGGGCCGCGAGATCGGCGCCCGGCTGCCCGTCTCGTACCTGAACGAGGGCCGCAGGCTGGTCAACCTCAACGACGACTACCTCTACTACATCCTGGGCGAGCCCAATAAGTTCCCGTACCCCACCGGCCGCCGGATCTACGAGCAGTGGACCCCGCGCGTCCTGCGCGGCTCCACCCCTGTGCCGGCGCGGTACGACCCCCAGATCCTCGGCGGCCGGCTCGCGGTCTGGTGCGACATCTCGCGGGCGCAGACGCCGGCCCAGGTGGCGGACGGCATCCGCCTGCCGCTCGCGGCCCTCGCCCAGAAGGTCTGGGACCCGACGCCACCGACGCTGACCTGGACGCAGTTCAAGGCCTTGGCGGCGAAGGTGCGCTGACCTCCTGCCGTGGACGCGATCGGTCCGGATCACGTACGTTCCCCCGGCGGCGGCCATCGGGCCGCCGCACGTTCCTGGGGGGAACCAATTGCTCGCGCTCAAGGATCCGAACGGCCTCGCGAAGGCCGTCGTGGCCCTGCTGGCCGGAAACATCTTCTTCGACGTCGTGCTCGGCCTGGCCGACGTCCGCGACCTGATCGGCGGAGCCTGGGGCTACGCCGAACCGACCACCTTCGGCGGGGCGGACCTGGGCGTGCTCCACGGCATGTCGTTCACGCTGTTCCTGGCGACAGGAATCGTCTTCATCGTCTGGTTCCACCGGCTGCGGAAGAACGCCGAGGTCTGGGCCGCCGACCTGCAGACCCGGACGCCGGGCTACGCCATCGGCTGCTGGTTCATCCCGTTCGGCAACCTCTGGATCCCGCGGTCGATCGCCGTCGAGATCTGGCGGGCCGGCCGCAGGGAGCCGTACGCCGCCGACGGCAGGCGGGAGCTGGCGCTGCTCAACGGCTGGTGGACGCTCTGGCTCGTCAGCACCCTGGTGGACTGGATCGCCGAGAAGATGTACGTCCCGGCGGAGACCCCCGAAGCGACGGAGGTCCCCGAGGCCTACGTCCTCGCGGCCCAGTGGTCCCTCGCGAGCTACGTCCTCGACGCCGTCGCCGCCGTCCTCGCGATCCTCGTCGTCCGGCGTCTGACCTCTATGCAGCACGCCAAGGCCACTGGCATGATTCCGGCCGCGCAGTGACGAAAAAGCGCCCCTCGGCGCAGTAGTGGAAGTACTGCGTCCGCATCGGGTGGCGAGGAGGCGTCCATGACGTCGGGGAACGGCCGGAGCCTGCTGGAACTGATCGACGGGGCCGACGAGCGAGGGCTGGCCGCGGCCGGACTCGCCTGCCTCGACCGCTGTCTGCCGCTGCTCGCCCCCGACCGGGCCGACGCCCTGCGCCCCGTGTGGGCGGCCGTCGCGCGCGGCGACGGAGGCGCGTGGGGCGAAGCCGTCGCCAAGGCCCGCGTCGACCTCGACGGCGACGGCACGGAGGACGCCGAGGCCGTACGCCGCATGCTCGCGCAGGCCCCGGCGGCCTGGACCGCCGAGGCCCTGCGCGCCTGGGCCGGCGACTGCTCCGTCGCGGCGCTCGCCCTGCACGGGCGGTACGACGCGGCCGGGGTGTCCGACGGGCTCGTCGAGCGCTGCCGGGCCGGGGACGCGGACGGCGCGGGCCCGCTGCTCGCGGGGGAGCTCCGCCGTCAGCAGGCCGTCCTCGAAACGGCCGCCCACGGCCCGACCGGACTGCGCCGGGCGCGTGAACTCTCCGTCGAGGGCGGCCGGGTGCTGCGCGCGGTGGTCTCCCGCCGGGCGCGGACGGCCTGAGTCGCGGGGTTCCGCGTTCCGCACGAAGCGAGGGGGTGGCCGGCGCCGGCCACCCCCTCGTCCCGTACGGGTGGGCCGGTGGGAAGGGGACCCGTCTGTACTCCACTCACACCGAGGCGTG
>NZ_JBEXSZ010000063.1:0-44149 GCF_040613865.1 Streptomyces sp. NPDC006197
CACCGCCCTCGGCGCGCTCGGCGTCCAGATCGCGGCCGCGACGTACACCACCTCAGGGCAGGACGTCTTCGTCAGCACCGTCGTGGCCCTCGCGCGCGCGTCCCGGCCCGGTTCCGCCGTCTCCCTCACGTGAGGCGGAGCCGGGAGCCGGCGGCACAGGAGGCAGCCGTGGCAGGGGAGGACGACGACGGTGGCCCCGCGCTCGCGCAGCAGCGTCGCGAGCCGGCGCACCAGCGAGGAGGTGCCCGCGGTGTCGGGTCCCGACACCGCGACGAGCAGGGGCGCTCGGGAGGCGGTCATGACGTCCGCCTCCGTCGCTTTCCGGCCGCCGCCGAGGGAGGCCGGTGAAGAAGCCGGGGGGCCCGTGGGGCCGCCTCGCGGGCCGCGCGCCGGGCCCCGCGGGGCCCGGGCACGCGGTGAGGGGCGCTCGGGGCGTGGACGGGTCCGCGGTCATGCTCGGCGATCGGGGCGTGGGTGGGTCCGAGGTCACGCGGGGGAGGGGCCGCGGGGGTGCGGGGCCGGGGCCTCGCGGTCGGCTCGGGCGGGCAGGCCGATGGACCTGAGCCGCTGCCGCGGCGAGCGGTGCGCGTGTGGGCCGTACGGGCGCGCCGCCGGCGCCCGGCGCCCCGCGGCCGGCACACCCGGTTCCGGGGCGGAGGGGCGACGGGGCCGATCCGGTCGGAGGCACGGCGGGCCGGGTGCGCGGTGGCGGTGCGAGGGGAGCGGCAGAGCGGGCGGCGCCGGGCATCGGCGAGGGGCCAGTCGGTCACACGTCGCAGCGGGTGCGGAACGGGTGCCACCGGCGTTCGGCTGAGGGGGCTGGAGGTCACGACGAGCCTCTTCCGTCAACCGACCCTGCCGAGGGTGTGCGCTCAAGGCCTGGTCTGTCCTGAAATGTTGCTTTCTTCAGCGATAGCACTGTTCGATATGGTTCGTCAACCGGAGTCGTCGGGGGAGCCGTGGGAACCGCGGAAAGGCCCGTGCGCCAAGCGCGACAGGGCGTTGTGCGGCCGCTCGGCGAGGAGGGCGCCGAGGATGCGGGCGCCGTCGCGGACCGTGCGGGGGTGCGACGGATCGTGACGGCGCTCGTGACGGCGCGGCAGTTCGAGGCTGGGCACCTCGGCGACGCGCAGCCCGTAGTGCAGCGCGTGCGTGACGAGTTCGGCCCCGAGCTCCACGCCGTCCTCGCGCAGGTCGAGGAGGTCGACGAAAGGGCGCCGGAACGCGCAGAATCCGTACCAGAGATCCGTGAGGTGCTGGCCGTACAGCCGACGGGCGATCCGCAGCAGCGCGCGGTGCCCGAGGCGCCGCGACAGCGGATAGTCGGCGTAGTCGCCGCCCGCGATGAAACGCGAGCCCTTCACGAAGTCGTAACCGCTTTCCAGATAGTGCAGGTAATGCGGGATCTCGTGCGGCGACATGGTGCCGTCGGCGTTCATCAGGACGACCAGGTCCCCGGTCGCCGCGAGCAGGGCCGCGTGCGGGATGTCGCCCCGGGCGAAGTCCCAGTCGCCGAGCCGGAGCACGCTGAGCCCCTCGCGCGGGGCGCCCTCCCTGGCGGGCCCGCCGACCAGGACGACCTCCCGCACGCTCGACGGCACCTGGTCGAGGAGCCGGTCGAGCGCCGCTCCCGAGCGCCCGCAGCCGGGGCGGACCGTGAGGACGAGGCTCACCGTCCGGGTGTCGGAACGGGGTGCCCGGTCGGTCGACCGGCGCAGGGGATGCGAATCGCTGCTCATCGGGAACCGCTACTCATCGGTATGCCCTGGCTCGTCGGTTCGGCCTTCCGGTGACCGGACCGCGTTTCTCAGAATCCTGCGCCCGGGGCGACGCCGTCAAGGAAAACGGAAGGATATACGGACCACCGCGAAGGAATGACCCGCCCTCTTGCGCGGTTTTCCCGTCCTGTCGCGCGGTCGTTTCTGCGCGCGTTTTCCGAGAGGAATACAATTCCGTCATGGCAGGGCGAATTGAGGACTACGCCCTCGTCGGTGACCTGGAGACCGCCGCGCTCATCGGGACCGACGGGTCCGTCGACTGGTGGTGCGCGCCCCGCTTCGACTCGCCCGCCTGCCTCGCCGGCCTCCTCGGCGATCCGGACCACGGCAGCTGGATCCTCGCCCCGGTCGGCAACAGCCGCTGCACGCGCAGGAGTTACCGGGGCGACACCCTGGTCCTCGACACCTTCTGGGAGACCCTCTCCGGCACCGTCCGGGTCACCGACTTCATGCCGCCGCGCGCGCAGGGCTTCCCGGCCGGCGGAGGGCCGAGGATCATCCGCGTCGTGGAGGGGATCGCCGGACGGGTCGCGATGCGGGGCGAGTTGAGGGTCCGGTTCCACCACGGCAGCATCGTGCCCTGGACCCGCTCGACGGGCCGGTACACCGTCGTCTCCGTCGCCGGACCCGACTCCGCCCACCTCTCCTGCGGGCCCGGCGTCGAATTCGACGTCGCCCGGGAGCGTACGAGCTGCGAATTCACCGTCACGGCCGGCCGGCGGGTCGCCTTCGTCCTCGGCTGGAGCCCCTCGCACGCCCCGGCGCCGCCGCCCGCCTCGCCCGCCGACGTGGCCGCCGCGCTCACCCGCACCCTCGACTTCTGGAACGACTGGGCCGCCGCCCTCCGCTACGAGGGCCCCGCGCGCGAGGCCGTGCTCCGCTCCCTGCTCACCCTCAAGGCCCTCACCTACGCCCCCACCGGCGGCATCGTCGCCGCCGCCACCGCCTCCCTCCCGGAGTCCATCGGCGACGGCCGGAACTGGGACTACCGCTTCTGCTGGCTGCGGGACTCCACCTTCACCCTCTCCTGTCTGCTCCGCAGCGGCTACCGCAGGGAGGCGCTGGCCTGGACCGAGTGGCTGCTGCGCGCCGTCGCGGGCGACCCCGCCGACATCCAGCCGCTGTACGGGGTCGAGGGCCAGCGACGGCTCCCCGAGACGCACGCCGACTGGCTGCCCGGTTACGAGAACTCACGACCCGTCAGATTCGGCAACGCGGCCGTCGGCCAGTTCCAGCTCGACATCTACGGCGAGGTGCTCAGCACCGTCTACTCGGCCGTCCGCGCGGGCGTCGTCCTCGAACCCGCGGCCTGGGCCCTCATAGCCTCGCTCCTGGAGTACCTCGGCCAACGCTGGCGGGAGCCCGACGAGGGCATCTGGGAAGTCCGGGGCCCGCGCCGCCACTTCGTCCACTCCAAGGTCATGGCCTGGGTCGCCGCCGACCGGGCCGTCCGCCTCGCCCGCGTCGCCGGACTGCGCGGCTCCCTCGCGCGCTGGCAGGCGCTCCGCGCCGAACTGCACGCGGAGATCTGCGCCCGTGGCTGGAGCGAGGAACAGCGCTCCTTCACCCAGTACTACGGGAGCCGGCAGGTCGACGCCACCGCCCTGCTGATCCCCCGGCTCGGCTTCCTGCCCGCCGGCGACCCCCGCGTCCTCGGCACCGTCCGGGCGATGGAGCGGCTCGACGACCACGGGTTCCTGCACCGGTACGGTGACGTCCGGGACGGCGGCACGCACGACCTCGACGGCCTCGGCTGCACCGAGGGGACCTTCGTGGCCTGCACGTTCTGGTACGCCGACGCGCTCGCCGTGACGGGCCGCGCCGACGAGGCCCGGGCCGTCTTCGAGCGGCTCCTCGACGTCCGCAACGACGTCGGACTCCTCGCCGAGGAATGGGACCCCGCGGCCGGCCGCCAGCTCGGCAACACACCCCAGGCGCTCAGTCACGTCGCCCTGGTGAACACGGCGTTCACCCTCTACGGCACCCGCCGCCACGACCGCGACCGTTCCGGGCGGCTCGCTGTGGCATGATGCGCCGACGCTCCGGGGCCGGACCGGGGGACCAGAGGGGGAGGCCATGGACTGGTACGTCGTGGTTCCGGGCGCGCTGGCGCTCCTGCTCGCGCTCTCCGGAGCGGCCGCGCTCCGCACCGGCTGGATGCCGACCTGGCAGCGACGGCGCGTCTCCCGGACGGCGCCGCACGGCTGGGGCCAACTGGCGATGGCCGCGGCGTTCGCGCTCCAGGCATGGGGGCAGCTCGCGGACGACTCCGCCCTGCGCTCCGGCCTGGGAGTGGCGACGCTTCTCGGTCTGCTCGGCGGCCTCGTCCTCCTGGTCCTGGCACAGGCCCCGCGCCGGGACCGCTGACGCCGCTCCCGGCTCCGGGACCGGACGCCGTCGCTCCGGACGGGCCCCGGGGCCGCGGCCCGGGGCCTCGTTCGGCGGGATCCCCCGAGGCTGCGGGCTCTCCCGGGCGACCGCGGGCCCCGCCCGGTGCCCGCGCGTCGGCGTGTCGTTCGGGTGCGTCCAGCGGGCGCCACGGGCGCGCGTGGGTTCGAATCGGGGCATGGCTTCCTACGACAGGCCCCGCGCCGGCGGCTCCCCGAGGCCGCTGAAGTCCGGCGACACCTGGTGGTACGCCGCCGTGGCCGGCGAGGCCGCCGGCTCGTTCCGCACACGGGCCCGCACCCGGACCCGGCGTGCCTGCCTCGGGGCCGTCCTCGTCCTCACGGTCGTCTACGCGGGACTCGTGCTCACCGCCACCGGCCGCCGCTGGGGCGACGCCGCCGTGACCGGCCGGCGCGCCGACTCCGCGGCCGTCACGGTGATCCGCGATCACCCCTCCCTCGCCGGGCTCACCACCGTCTCCCTCGTCCTCGGCTGCGTCCTCCTCCTCGCCGTCGGCCTCATACGCAAGCGGTACGCCCTCACCGGCGCCGCCGCCGGTGCGGTCGTCACCGCCCTCGCCGTCACCGGACTCCTCCAGCGGTACGCGCCCCGGCCCCGGCTCGTCGACACCGCCGGCGCCCTCGTCCCCAGCGGCTTCCCCAGCGCCCAGACCACGCTCGCCCTCGGTGTCGCCCTCGGCCTGGTCCTCGTCGTCCCCCACCGGCAGCGCGCCCTCGCCGTCGGCGTCGCCACGCTCTGGGCCGCCGCCGTCGGCACGTACACCATCGCGTCGGGGCAGCACCGGCCCGGCGACGTCATCGCCGCCGCCCTCGTCGTCCTCGCCGTGATCTCCGGCCTCCTCGCCGTCATCGCCCGCAAGGGCAAGGTCCGCCCCGCTCCGCGACACGGGACCGCCCTGCCCGGCCTCCTCGCCACCGTCCCGCTCGTCCTCCTCGCCGTGGCAGGCCTGGGCGCCGGAGCGTGGCTGCTCGGCGACACCCTCGCGCTGCCCGCCACCGCCCCGTACGACCCGGCGGAGCTCCGGCTCGCGCACCGCTGCGGCCAGGCCCTCGCCGCGGGTGTGGTCGCCGCCGCCGGCCTGATCCCGCTCCTCCTGCTCCGCCGCGTCGACGTGGACGGCGCCCCCGCCCCGTACCGGCTCGGCGGCCCCTTCGTCGAGGCCGCGGGCGTCCCGCACGACGGAGAGCTCGTGGGGCCCTTTACCGAGGACGGCGATCACGAGATATCTTGATGTCGAGCAATCTCGCATACGCAGACGTGGAGCGGAGCACCTGGTGACTGACTCGACCATCATCTACACCCACACTGACGAGGCGCCTGCCCTGGCGACGTACTCGTTCCTGCCCGTGATCCAGGCGTATGCCTCGCAGGCCGGCGTCACGGTCGAGACGCGTGACATCTCCCTCGCGGGCCGCATCATCGCCGTCTTCCCCGAGTTCCTGGAGGAGGGCCAGCGCATCCCCGACGCCCTCTCCGAGCTCGGCGACCTGGCCAAGACGCCCGGCGCCAACATCATCAAGCTGCCGAACGTCTCGGCGTCCATCCCGCAGCTCAAGGCCGCGATCGCCGAGCTCCAGGCGCAGGGCTACGCCCTCCCGGACTACCCGGACGACCCGCGGACGGACCAGGACAAGGACGTCCGCGCCCGTTACGACAAGATCAAGGGCTCGGCCGTCAACCCGGTCCTGCGCGAGGGCAATTCCGACCGCCGCGCGCCCGGCTCGGTCAAGAACTACGCCAAGACCCACCCGCACCGCATGGGCGCCTGGACCCCCGAGTCCAAGACGAACGTCGCCACGATGAGCGAGAACGACTTCGCCTCCACGGAGAAGTCCGTCGTCATCGCGAAGGACGACACCCTCCGCTTCGAGTTCACCGCCGCCGACGGCACCGTCAGCGAGCTCCGCGAGCCGCTGAAGGTCATCGCCGGCGAGGTCGTCGACGCCGCCGTCATGCGCGCCGCCGCCCTGCGCACCTTCCTCGGCGAGCAGGTCGCCCGCGCCAAGGCCGAGGGCGTGCTCTTCTCCGTGCACCTCAAGGCCACGATGATGAAGGTCTCCGACCCGATCGTCTTCGGCCACGTCGTGCGCGCCTTCTTCCCGAACACCTTCGCCAAGTACGGCGAGGTGCTCACCGCCGCCGGCCTGTCCCCGAACGACGGCCTCGGCACCGTCCTGGGCGGCCTGGACGCCATCCCGCACGGCCTCGGTGCCGAGATCAAGGCCTCCTTCGAGGCCGAGCTCGCCGAGGGCCCCGCCCTGGCGATGGTCGACTCCGACAAGGGCATCACCAACCTGCACGTGCCGTCCGACGTCATCGTCGACGCCTCGATGCCGGCCATGATCCGCACCTCCGGCCACATGTGGGGCCCGGACGGCCAGGAGGCCGACACCCTCGCGGTCCTCCCGGACCACAGCTACTCCGGTGTCTACCAGGCCGTCATCGAGGACTGCCGCGCCCACGGCGCCTTCGACCCGTCGACCATGGGCTCCGTCCCGAACGTCGGTCTCATGGCGCAGAAGGCCGAGGAGTACGGCTCCCACGACAAGACCTTCGAGATGGACCGGGCCGGCACCGTCCGCCTCGTCGACTCCGAGGGCAACGTCGTCCTGGAGCAGGAGGTCGCCGAGGGCGACATCTTCCGCGCCTGCCAGACCAAGGACCTGCCCATCCAGGACTGGGTCAAGCTGGCCGTCACCCGCGCCCGCGCCACCGGCGCCCCGGCCGTCTTCTGGCTGGACGAGAACCGCGCCCACGACGCGCAGCTCATCGCCAAGGTGAAGCAGTACCTGCCGGAGCACGACACCGAGGGCCTGGACATCAAGATCCTGTCCCCGGTCGAGGCCACGAAGTTCTCCCTGGAGCGCATCCGCCGCGGCGAGGACACCATCTCGGTCACCGGCAACGTCCTGCGCGACTACCTGACCGACCTCTTCCCGATCCTGGAGCTGGGCACCAGCGCCAAGATGCTGTCGGTCGTCCCGCTGATGGCGGGCGGCGGCCTCTTCGAGACCGGCGCCGGCGGCTCCGCCCCGAAGCACGTCCAGCAGCTCGTCAAGGAGAACTACCTCCGCTGGGACAGCCTCGGCGAGTTCTTCGCCCTGGCCGCCTCCTTCGAGCACCTCGCGACCACCACGGGCAACACCCGCGCCCAGGTCCTCGCCGACACCCTCGACCGCGCCACCGGCACCTTCCTCAACGAGGACAAGTCGCCGACCCGTCGCCTCGGTGGTATCGACAACCGCGGCAGCCACTTCTACCTGGCCCTCTACTGGGCCCAGGAGCTGGCCGCCCAGACCGAGGACGCGGAGCTGGCCAAGGTCTTCGCCCCGCTCGCCGAGACCCTCTCCTCGAACGAGCGGAAGATCGTCGACGAGCTGGTCGCCGTCCAGGGCTCCCCGGCCGAGATCGGCGGCTACTACCAGCCCGACCCGGCCAAGGCCGCGGCCGTGATGCGCCCGTCCGCCACGTTCAACGAGGCCGTCGCGTCCCTCGCCTGATCCGGCGCGGACCCGTCGCCCGCCCCGGCGCGCGACCCGCACCGCCCCGACCGGAACTCCTCCGGCCGGGGCGGTCCCGTCGGTGGCGCATCTCACCCCCCGGTGTGACCCTGGAGGGCATGAGCTGGGCATCTTGGACGACCGCCGGTGTCTACACCGGGCGAGGTGGGGTGCTGACCGAGGAGGTGGGCGTCGTCACGGGCGATCTGACCGTGCACACGACGTTCGCCGACCGCGAGGCACGCGTGGCCGTGCAGTACAGCGGCGCGTCCGACTGGTTCACCATGTCGGGCAGTCCCGTTCCGTGCGGATCGGAGGAGGAGAGCCGCGAGCTCCACGACGCCGTCGTGGCAGCCGTCCGGGAGGGGAACGGGGCCACGGTCCCGAGCCTGCCCGTACCCCCGAGATAGCCGCCGTCCCCACAGAAGTGTTATCCCTCCCGTACCCGCGGGTCTCCCAATGGCGGGGGACTCGGACCAGGGATGAGGGAGCACACCCATGCACAGCGACGAGCGACGCACCACCGCCCTCGTGGAGGCGGCCAGGGCGGGTGACGCGGACGCCAGGGACGCGCTGGTCCGCGCCCATCTGCCGCTCGTCCACGACATCGTCGGCCGGGCCCTCGACGGCCATGCCGACACGGACGACATCGTCCAGGAGACGATGGTCCGCGCCCTCGACGGCCTGTCCGGCCTCCGGGACCCGTCCCGCTTCCGGTCCTGGCTCGTCGCCATCGCCATGAACGGGATACGGCGCCGCTGGCACGAGCGCCGGCGGGCGCCCGTGCCCGGCCTCGACCGGGCCACGGACCTCGCCGACCCGGCCGGCGACTTCACCGAGCTCACCATCCTGCGCCTCGGCCTCTCCGGGCAGCGCCGCGACGTGGCCCGCGCGACCCGCTGGCTCGACGAGGACGACGCCGAGCTCCTCGCCCTGTGGTGGCTGGAAGCCGCCGGCGAACTCACCCGCGCCGAGCTCGCCGAAGGCCTCGGCATCACCCCGCAGCACGCCGCCGTCCGCGTCCAGCGGATGAAGGAACGCCTGGACACCGGCCGCGCCGTGGTCCGCGCCCTGGACGCGCTGCCGCCGTGCCCGGAGCTCACGGAGACCCTCACGGCCTGGGACGGCCGCCCCTCCCCGCTCTGGCGCAAGCGGATAGCCCGCCATCTGCGCACCTGCGCCGCCTGCACCTCCCGCGTGGCGGGCCGCAGCGGCCTCGCCCCCGTCGAGGGCCTCCTCGTCGGCATCGGCCTCGTCCCGCCCCTGACGGTCGCGGCCGCGCTCACGGACGGACCGGCGACGGAGCACACCGCCCACGCGACCGAGCTGCCCGACGCCACCGGCACCACCGGACGGTGGACCCCGCTGCGGCGCGCCTCCGCCGCCGGCGTCGCGGCCGTCGCCGTCCTCGGGGCGGTCGCCCTCCTCGTACCGCCGCGGCCGGAGGCACACGTCCGGCCCGACCGGCCCGTCGCCGCGCCCACGGCCACGGCCGCCCCGGTCACGGCCACCCCGAGCCCGCCGGTCACCGTCGCCGCCCCCGCACCCACGACCACCGCTCCCGCACCCCGCCGCACTCCGCGCCCGACGCCGGCTGCCGACCCGGGGGAGCGGGTCACCGCGCTCGTCAACCGGCTCCGGGCCTCGGCCGGTTGCGCCCCGCTGCGGACCGATCCCCGGTTGGTCGAGGCGGCCCGCGCCTCCGCCCGCGACATGGTGGCGCGCGGCTACTACGGGCACAGCAGCCCCGAGGGCGAGTTCGCGGACGCCCGGATCACCGCCGCCGGATACGACTGGAGCGCCTGGGCGGAGAACCTGGCCCGTGGCGCAGCCGATCCGGAGAGCGTCGTCGAGGACTGGCGGGACGGGGCCATGCACGAGGAGAACATGCTCGACTGCCGGTACCGGGACACCGGTGTGGCGACGGTACCCGGGCCCGGCGGCAGGATCTGGGTGCAGCAACTGGCCACGCCCCTGAAGTGAGCTCTTCAGCGTCTGGCGCCGAAGTCCTGCACCCACCAGGGGCCGTTGGCCGCGAGGGCCACCCCGACGCCGATGTCCTTGAAGGAGCAGTTGAGGATGTTCGCCCGGTGCCCGGGGCTGTCCATCCAGTCGTCCATGGCCCGGGCCGGGGTCTTCGGCCCGCGGTGGATGTTCTCCGCCCAGGTCGACCACTCGTATCCGGCGCGGCTCATCCGGTCGCCCGCGTCCCGGCCCTCCGGGCTGTGGTGCTCGTAGTAGCCGCGGGCGGCCATGTCGTCGGCGTGCCCCTGGGCCGCGCTGCGCAGATGCCCCTCCGAACGCAGCGGACCGCAACCGGCCTTCTCGCGCTCGGCGTTGACGAGGGCGACGACGTCCCGCACGAACCGCGCGGCCTTCCCGCCGGCGGCCTGGTCCGGGGCCGCCGCCTCGCGCGGAGCCGCGGCGGCCGGCGTGCCGGTGGCCGGGGCGGCCACGTACATCCCGGCCGCCACCGTGAGGGCCACCGCCGCGGAACCGGCGAGGGCGACGGCGGTACGGAACGACGGACGGCGCGGGCCGCGCCGCCGCGCCCTGCCGGCCCTGCGGTGCCGGCCCCCGGCGCGCCCCACCGGGACGGACGCCCGAGAGCCGACGGAGCCGCTGGAGTGTCCTCGGTCCCGGGAGCCTTCGGAGCCGTCGGGGTGTCCTGGGTCCCAGGGGTCTTCGGAGCCGTCGGGGTGGACCAGGTCCTGGAGATCATCGGAGCCGTCGGGGCGGGCCGGGGCCTGGGGGTCTTCGGAGTGGCCGGGACGGTCGTGGTGCCGCATGGAGCTCCGTTCTCTCGCCGAGGTCGCCGGACGGCCGGTGCCGGGAGGGCCACCGGGGCGACGGCGGTAAGACTTTCCGGCCCCCACGGCCCCGACACTCCTCGTCAACACGGCGCGTCAACCCGTGTCCGAGCCTCTCAGCCCTGCGGGATGACCGCCACCGGGCAGGGCGCGAGATGGAGCGCCGCGTGCGCGACGGAGCCGATCCGCGGCCCGACCGCCCCGCGCCGGGCCCGCCGGCCGACCACGAGCAGCTGGGCGCCGCCCGAGACGGAGAGCAGCACCTGCCCCGCGCTGCCCAGCTCGACGTGCTCGGAGACCTGCACGTCGGGGTACCGCTCGCGCCAGGGGGCGAGCGCCTCGCGCAGCGCCTTCTCCTCGTACGGGACGAGCCCGCCGGCCTCGTCCGCGAGCCGCATCGAGGCCGGGCTGTACGCGTACAGCGGCGGCAGGCTCCACGCGCGCACGGCCCGCACGGCCGCCCCGCGCGCGGCGGCGGTCTCGAAGGCGAAGCCGAGCGCGGCCGCGCTGTCCTCCGGGCTGCCGAGCTGACCGACGAGCACGTGTCCCGACGGCGGTTCGGCCTGTTCGCCGTCGCGGGACCGGACGGCGACGACCGGGCGGGCGGAGGCGGCGATGATCTGCTGCCCGTACGAGCCGAGCAGGAAGCCGGCGACGGCGCCGTGGCCGCGCGAGCCGATGACGAGCATCTCGGCCCGGTCCTCGGTGCCGAGCAGCGCGGGGACCGTGGCGTCGGGGAGCAGTTCGGCCGTGAGGGCGAGCCCCGGGTGGCGGGCGGCGATCGCGGCCTCGGCCTCGCGCAGGACGGCGTAGGCCGTGCGCTGCTGGGCGTCGGGGTCCTGGACGAGGGGCAGGTCGAGCGGTTCCCAGCGCCACGCGTGCGCGAGCCGTAGCGGGAGGCCCCGGTGCAGGGCCTCCCGGGCGGCCCAGTCGGCCGCGGTGAGGCTCTCGGGGGAGCCGTCCACTCCTGCGACGATCTCACGACTCATCAGGCTGCCTCCGTCGGTGCGGTGACGGGCCCGCCGGCCGGCCGGCCCTCCTCCCTCCAGCTTGGGCCCATCGGCGGCTCGACGAGAGGGGCGGACGTCCCGACATGCCGGTCCGTCCGCCCCTCCGTCCGTTCGCCCCCGTGCCTTTCCGTTCAGGCCAGCAGTGTGAGCCGGGCGTGGGTGCCGTGGAGGTAGTGGTCCCCGATGTCGCGCAGCCGGTGGGCCGCCTGGGTGGGGGCGGTGAGCGCGCGGGCGTTGCGCCAGAAGCGGTCGAAGCCCGGCCCGCCGCCGTGGGCGTCGGCTCCCGCCGTGCCGTCGACGAGTTCGAGGATGCGCGTGGTGATGTGGACGGCCGCCCGGCCGGTGACCGTCTCGGCCGCCGCCACGAGGACGGCGATGTCGGCGCGTTCCTCCGGGCCGAGCGCCCACCCGGTGAGCAGTCCTCCGGCGAGGGCGTCCGTCGCCCGCTCCACCACCGCGGCGGCGGCGTGCGCGGCCGTCGCCAGTTCCCCGTAGGCGAGCAGGAGGTACGGGTCGTCCCCGGCGCCGGCGGCGCCGTCCGTGCCCGTCGGGCCTCCCGCCCGGTCGGCGGGGACGGGGGCCGCCTGTCCGGCGCGGCTGATGTCCCGGGCCTCGGCGAGCGCCCCCTCGGCGATGCCGAGCCCGACCTGGACGAGGAGCAGCCGCAGGGCGAGCGGTGCGAGGGTGGTGAAGGGCGCGACGGCGTGCTCGTCGTGCGGGAGGGTCCCGAGGACGTGCCGGGCCTCCACCGGGACGCGGTCGAACGTGACGGTGCCGGCCCCGGCCAGGCGCTGGCCGACCCGGTCCGTGGCGGCCTCCGTGCGCACCCCCGCCCGGGCCGGGTCCACGAGGACGACGAGGAGGTCGCCGGTGCCGCCGGGCCGCGCGCCGACGACGAGCCGGTCGGCGACCGCGACGCCCGAGGCGAAGGCGCGGCGCCCGTCGAGGATCCAGCCGCCGCCGGGGCCGTCGGCGGGCGTGAGCGTGAGGCCGGGGGCGGGTTCGACGTGCGGCGGTTCGACGCCGCCGGCGAGCAGCCAGCGCTCCTCGGCCGTGCACACGTCGAGGGCGAGCGCGGGGGAGGGCGTGCCGCCGGAGTCGTGCGCGGGGCCGAAGAAGCGGCTGCTCCAGGACAGCGCGTAGTGGTGGGCGAGGAGTTCGCCCACCGAGCTGTCGGCGGCGGAGATCTCCCGTACGACCGCGCAGGCGGCCCGCCAGTCCGCGCCCCGCCGGGTCGGTCCCGGCGCGGTGAGGAGGCCGGGCAGTCCCGCCTCCTGGAGGCGGGCGACCTCGTCGAAGGGGGCCTTGCCGGCCCGGTCCCGGGCGAGGGCGTCGACGGCGAGGTCGTCGGCGAGCTCGCGGGTGACGCGGGGCCAGATCTCGTCGTCGCCCGGCCGGTCGACGGGCCGGCCGGGCGGTGCGGAGGCGGTCCGTATCGCTGGTCTCTTCGGCGATCTCCTCGGCGTACTCACGTCACCTCACCTGATCCCTAGTATCCCCACTGGAATAGTAGGGATACTGACAGAGGCGACCGCGCGGCCCCAAGGGGCGTCCACAAGCTGGACAAGGTCGTATCGAAACGTGAGACGCCGTCAGGTCGACGCAGGTGGGAGAGGTCGACCCCGGCCGCTCAGGGGTTGGTCCAGGCCTCCGGGTCGTCCGCGAGCGCCACGATCCCGGCCGGCAGCTTCGCCGCCGCGAGCTCCGCGAGGGACACCCCCAACACGCCCCGGACACTGGCCCGCAGCGCGATCCACAGCGTCAGCAGCGACTCGGCAGGTCCCGAGTACGACAGGTCCGGCGGCCGCTCTCCCCGTACGGAGACCAGCGGGCCGTCCACGCAGCGGATGACGTCCGCGACCGAGATCGTCTCGGCCGGACGGGCCAGCCAGTACCCGCCGTTGCCGCCGCGCTGGCTCTGCACCAGACCGCCCTTGCGCATGTCGCCGAGGATGCCCTCCAGGAACTTGTGCGAGATGTCCTGGTCCACCGCGATGGCCTCCGCCTTCAGCGGCCCCGCGTCCTGGGCTGCGGCGAGTTGGAGGGCGGCCCGCACCGCGTAGTCGGCCCTGGCTGAAATGCGCATGCGCGCATTATCCCGCACGGGTGCGGCCGGAGCCGTGCGCCCGCGCGGCGACTCGTACCGGCACATGAGACGGCCGTACCGCACCCTTGACGGCACCCGGGGCCCGCCGGACACTCATGGACGGGAAACCGAGCGAACAGGTAGGAAATCATGGGACGCGCCGGCCGGAGACACACCTCGCCCGCCTCGTCCCTCCCGCGCCCGCTGCCCCTGACCTCCCGCCGGCACATCGATCTGCTGCGGGTCTGCAGCGCGGCGAGTCGCCGTCCCCGCGCAGGCGTCCACCCCGTCCGCTGAGACGCCCGCCGCGGTCCGCCCGTCTCCTCTTCCCGTACCTCCGCCGCCCCGGGCCCCGCGCGACCGCTGCCGCGTCGCGCCGTCGCGCGCCGCCCGACCCGGCACCGAGCACCCCCGAGGGAGAACCATGTCCGTCGTCGTCCCGTCCCGGCTCCTGCCCGCCTCCGCCGCCGTGCCCGTCTTCCGGGGCCGGATCGGCCGCGACGCGAACAGCGGCCACTACGCCGTCCCGCACCGCTACCGCCTCCACGTCGACCCGTCCGACCCCCGATGTCTGAGCATCGCCCTCACCCACGGCCTGCTCGGACTCGACGCCACGCTCCCGCTCACCGTGCTCCCCGGCACCCCCGACACGCCCGACGGCGGGTACGCCGCGCTCCGCCCGCTGTACGAGGCGAGCGCCCACCTCTACACCGGCCCGGCCACCGCACCCGTCCTCAGCGACGGCTGGACCGGACGGATCGTCAGCACCCACGTCCCCGACATCCTCCGGGACCTCGCCCTGCGCTTCCGCGGCGACGGCCCCGACCTGCTGCCCGAAGCACACCGCGACGCCGTCGACGCGATCGCCGACCTGTGCGAGCGGAGCGTCAACCGGGCCGCCCAGCACGCCGGCGAACTCGGACTCGACGGCGAATCCGCCCACCACGACCCGCTCACCGTCCTCTTCGCCGCGCTCGGCTCCCTGGAACGCCGCCTCACCCGTCGGCCGTACCTCCTCGGCGACGCCCCGACCGCCGCCGACGTGCACGCCTGGGTCACCCTCGTCCAGCTCGACACCGTGCACCGCTGGCACCTCGACGCCGCCGCCATGGACCGCGTCGCCGCGCACCCCGCCCTGTGGGCCTACGCCCAGCGCCTCGCCGCCCGACCCGAGTTCGCCCGCCACCTCGACATCGACGCCCTCCTGCGCCGCCACCGCGCCCACTGCCGCGGCCGCGAGGCCGCCGGCGCGGCCATACGCCTCGTCGACTGGTCCGCCGGACGCTGACGGGGGCCGACGCGCCCGCCCCGGCCTCCGGCGTACGCCCCTGAGAGCGGCCGTCCCGGCCTCCGGCGGGTGCCCCTGGGAGCGAGCCGTCCCGGCCCTCGCCGGAAGCGACCCGGCCCGTCAGCCGATGCGGCGCCCCGCCAGCGGAGCCGTGTCGTCGCCCGTGCCCCCGCGGACCCCGCGCAGGAACGCCTCCAGGGCCTCCAGCGAGCTCGCCGCCGGCTCCCAGCCCAGCTCCCGCCGGGCCCGCTCGGTGGCGAGCAGCGGCAGGTGCCGCAGCGCGTCGAAGAGGCCCGGGGAGGCGGGGACCAGCCGCAACCGCCAGGCCGCCGACAGGGCGCCCCGTACCGCGCCGGCAGGCACCTTCACCGGCCGGGCGTGCAGCAGCTCGCCCAGCGTCGCCCCGTCGATCACCGGCTCCGCGGCGAGGTTGAACGGGCCCCGGACGTCCCGCAGCAACGCCCTGCGATAGGCGTCCGCCGCGTCCTCGGTGTGCAGGACCTGGAAACGGAGCCCTTCGAACTCCGGGAGCAGCGGCAGCAGTTCGGGCCGCATCAGCTGCCCGGGGAAGAACCGCCCCGCGAAGATCCGCCGCTGCTCGCTCGCCGACTCCTCCTTGAAGAGGAACGCCGGACGCATCCGGACCACCCGGGTCAGCGGATGGTCCCGCTCGAAGGTGTCGAGGACCCGCTCCAGATAGGCCTTCTCCCGGGTGTACGCGGCGCCCGGCCAACCGTGCGTCGGCCACGCCTCGGACACCGGGGAGCCGCCCTCGGGGCCGGGGGAGTACGCGCCCACCGAGGAGGCGTACACCAGGACCGGCACCCGGGCCGCCGCCACCGCGTCGAAGACGCGGACCGAGCCCAGGACGTTGGTCCGCCACGTCTCCACCGGGTCATGGGTCGGCCCGAACCGCCAGGCCAGGTGCACCACCGCGTCCGCGTCCGCCACGTACTGCGCGAGCCGGGGCTCGTCCCCGTCCCGGGAGAGGTCCAGCTCGGCCCACTCCACCCCGGGGAGGTCGAAGCCGGGCCGGCGGCGGGCGAGACCGAGGACGGAGCCGACGCCCGGTTCACGTGCCAGGATCCGGATGAGGCTCGTGCCGACGTTGCCGGTGGCGCCCGTGACGACGACGCGCGAAATCGTGCTCGGATTCATGTCTCCGACCCTCCGCCATGGGCGGCGGAAGCGCATTCCGGCAGCCTCCCCTGGCCCTCACCGTCACCCAGCGTGTCCGTATGGGTCGCGAACCCGGCCGACGGCCGGGAATATGAAGCGACTCAGGAGACAGGAGAACGGCCATGCTGCTGCCCGACAGGAACACCGTCGACCGGCTGCTCCGGCACTTCCGCGCCCAGGAGCGGACCGTGCAGGACAGGCCGTGCGACCTGTCGGCCCGCCGGCGCTTCGAGGACACGGCGTACACCCTGTGCGTCCTGATGGGAGTGCGCACCGCCCGCGAGGCCGTCCTCGCCGCGGAGCGCTACGTGACGACGTCGGAGATCAGGAATCGAGAAGCACGACCCCCGTGCCGCCACTAGCGTGGCCGCCATGAACACGATGAACAGAGCCCCGGGGGCGGACGGGCAGGCGTCCGCACTCCACGCCGCCGACCGGCACGACCTGATCCGCGTGCACGGCGCGCGGGAGAACAACCTCAAGGACGTGAGCATCGAGATACCGAAGCGCCGGCTCACGGTCTTCACCGGCGTCTCCGGCTCGGGCAAGAGCTCCCTCGTGTTCGACACGATCGCCGCCGAGTCGCAGCGGCTGATCAACGAGACGTACAGCGCCTTCGTCCAGGGCTTCATGCCGACGCTCGCCCGGCCCGAGGTCGACGTCCTCGAAGGCCTGACGACCGCGATCATCGTCGACCAGCAGCGCCTCGGCGCGGACCCCCGCTCCACCGTCGGCACCGCCACCGACGCCAACGCGATGCTGCGGATCCTCTTCAGCCGCCTCGGCGAGCCGCACATCGGCCCGCCCAGCGCCTACGCCTTCAACGTCCCCTCGGTCCGGGCCAGCGGCGCGATCACCGTCGAGCGCGGCAACAAGAAGACCGAACGGGCGACCTTCGAGCGCACCGGCGGCATGTGCCCGGGCTGCGAGGGCCGCGGCACGGTCTCCGACATCGACGTCACCCGGCTCTACGACGACTCCAAGTCGCTCGCCGAGGGCGCGCTCACCGTCCCCGGCTACACACCGGGCGGCTGGAACCACCGGCTCTACAGCGAGTCCGGACTCGTCGACCAGGACAAGCCGATCCGCGACTACACCGAGAAGGAACTGGCGGACTTCCTCCACCACGAGCCGGTCCGGATGAAGATCGCCGGGATCAACATGACCTACGAGGGTCTGATCCCGCGCATCCAGAAGTCCTTCCTGGCCAAGGACAAGGAGGGCATGCAGCCCCACATCCGGGCGTTCGTCGAGCGGGCCGTCACCTTCACCACCTGCCCCGACTGCGACGGCACCCGGCTCAGCGAGGGCGCCAGGGCGTCGAGGATCGGCCGGATCAGCATCGCCGACGCCTGCGCGATGCAGATCAGCGACCTCGCCGCCTGGGTCCGCGGCCTCGACGAGCCCTCGGTGGCGCCGCTGCTCACCGCGCTCCAGCTGACCCTGGACTCGTTCGTGGAGATCGGCCTCGGCTACCTCTCCCTCGACCGGCCGGCGGGCACACTGTCGGGCGGCGAGGCACAGCGCGTCAAGATGATCCGCCACCTCGGCTCCTCGCTCACCGACGTCACGTACGTCTTCGACGAGCCCACCATCGGCCTGCACCCGCACGACATCCGGCGGATGAACGACCTGCTGCTCCAACTGCGCGACAAGGGCAACACGGTGCTCGTCGTGGAGCACAAGCCGGAGGCCATCGCCATCGCCGACCACGTCGTCGACCTCGGCCCCGGCGCCGGCACGGCCGGCGGCACCGTCTGCTTCGAGGGCACCGTGGACGGGCTGCGGGCCTCCGGCACCGTCACCGGCCGCCACCTCGACGACCGGGCCGCCGTCAAGGAATCGGTCCGCAGGCCCACCGGGACCCTGGAGATCCGGGGCGCGTCGACGCACAACCTGCGCGACGTCGACGTCGACATCCCGCTCGGCGTGCTCACCGTCGTGACCGGCGTCGCCGGCTCCGGGAAGAGCTCGCTCGTGCACGGCTCGATCCCCGCCGGCGAGGAGGTGATCTCCGTCGACCAGAGCGCGATCCGCGGATCGCGGCGCAGCAACCCCGCCACGTACACCGGACTGCTCGACCCGATCCGCAAGGCCTTCGCCAAGGCCAACGGCGTGAAGCCGGCGCTGTTCAGCGCCAACTCCGAGGGCGCCTGCCCCACCTGCAACGGCGCGGGCGTCGTCTACACCGACCTGGGGATGATGGCCGGCACCTCCTCCACCTGCGAGGACTGCGAGGGCAAGCGGTTCCAGCCCTCGGTGCTCGAACACCTCCTCGGCGGCCGGGACATCAGCGAGGTGCTCGCGATGTCCGTGACCGAGGCCGAGGAGTTCTTCGGCTCCGGCGAGGCGCGCACCCCGGCCGCACAGCGGATCCTGGCCCGGCTCGCCGACGTCGGGCTCGGCTACCTGAGCCTCGGCCAGCCGCTCACCACGCTCTCCGGCGGCGAGCGGCAGCGCCTCAAGCTGGCCACGCACATGGGCGACAAGGGCGGCGTCTACGTCCTCGACGAGCCGACCACCGGCCTCCACCTCGCCGACGTCGAGCAGCTCCTCGGCCTGCTCGACCGGCTCGTGGACTCCGGCAAGTCGGTCATCGTCGTCGAGCACCACCAGGCCGTCATGGCGCACGCCGACTGGATCATCGACCTGGGCCCCGGCGCGGGCCACGACGGCGGGAGGATCGTCTTCGAGGGCACGCCCGCCGACCTCGTCGCGGCCCGCTCGACTCTCACCGGCGAGCACCTCGCGGAGTACGTCGGCGCCTGATCCGCCCGACGGCGGCGACCCGGGGGCTCCGGCCCCGCCGGGTCGCCGCTCAGCCGGACGCGCGGGGGAAGAGCGCCCGGGGCGTGTCCACGCAGGTGTCCCGCGAGACCGGTCCGCCGAACCGCAGCCGGTCGTACGCCGTGAACGCCGGCTCCAGGGCGTCCAGCTCGTCCACGCGCGCGTGGAGGGCGGCGCGCCACTCCGGCGAGGGGTCGTCCCCGGCCGCCGCGAGGCGCGCGGTGATCTCCGCCGTCAGCTCGTCCTTCCGGTGGATGTTCGCCGGGGTGACCGCGTGCAGGCAGACGTACCGGCCGCTCAGGTACGCCGCCCACTCCTCCTCGCCCCGGTCCGGGTCCTCCCAGTGCCCGGTGAACCACGCGCGCAGGCGGTCGGCGCCGCCCGCCGCGTCGGCGAGCGCGAACAGATCGCGCGGCACCATCTCGGCGCCGTCCGACCGCAGATAGCCGGGCAGCGGCAGCAGCCCCGCGAGCATCAGCGACCGGACCTCGTCGGGGTGCCGGCCGAGGGCGGCGCACAGCGTGTCCAGCGGGACGAACTGGGCGGTGACGTACGCGTCGTCGGCGGCGGTCATCGGATGGTCGCCGTTCACCTCACGGAACCGCTCGGCGATCCGCGCGGACGGCGACCGTTCCTCCGCCGGAGCCCTGTCCGTCGGAGTCCGGTCCTCCGCCGCCCCGTCCTCCAGTGCCCCGTCCTCCGCTGCCCCGCCCTCCAGCGTCCGGTCCTCCAGCGCCCGGCCCGTCGGCGTCCGGTCCGTCATCGCGTCACTCCTCGGGAAGGCCGTCCGGGCCGGTCCCGGACGGTGTTCCCGCAGGCTAGAAGCCGGACCGTGCGGCGCCCACCGAACCGTCGCCGGCACGACCCGGGTCCGGTGTCTCCAGCGGCGCCGCACGACCGGCGGTCCATGAGGGGGCGTCAGGCCCGGCGGGCCGTCCTGCGCCGCCACCCCCACAGGGCGAGCGCGGCGGCGCAGGCCGAGCCCACCAGGGTCAGCGGAAGGCTGGCCGACGGGCCCGAGGGCTCCGCCTCCCGAGCCTCCCTCACGGGCGCGGCCGCCGTCTCGGCCCCGGGCCGGGGCGCCGCCGCCTCCGCGCCGCGCCCCTTCCGGGCCACCGACACGGCCCGCGTGCCCGGGTCGGCCGCGGCCTTCGCCCGTACCGGCGCGAGCGAACCCACCGGCCGCACCCGGCCCGCGGCCTCGAAGCCCCAGTCGAGCAGCGCCCGGGCCTCCTCGTACACGGCGAACCCGCCGCCCCTCTGAGGGTTCATCACCGAGACCACGAGCGTCCGGTCACCGCGCCGGGCCGCCGAGATCAGGGTGTTGCCCGCGTTGCTCGTGTAGCCGTTCTTGATCCCGAGGAGCCCGGGATAGCGGTCCACCCCGTCCGCACCCGTCAGAAGCCGGTTGGTGTTGGCGATGCCGTACGACCAGGAGCCGGCCGGGAAGTCCGCGTACGCCGTCGAGCAGTACCGGGCGAAGTCGGGGTTCTGGAGCCCGGCCCGGCCGAACACCGCCAGGTCGTACGCGGAGGACACCTGCCCGGGGGCGTCGTACCCGTCGGGGGAGACCACGTGGGTGTCCTCGGCGCCCAGGGAGCGGGCCTTCTCCTGCATCTGCCGGGTCGTCGACTCCCAGCCGCCGTTCATCGCCGCCAGCACGTGCACGGCGTCGTTCCCCGAGCTGAGGAAGACGCCCTTCCACAGGTCCGAGACCTTGTACGTGTACCCCTCCTTCACCCCGACCAGGCTGCTGCCGGCCCCGATCCCGGTCAGCTCGGAATCGGCCACGGTGTGCCGCTCGGACGGCGCGTGGCGGGGGAGCGCGGTGAGCGCGAACAGCGCCTTGAGGGTGCTGGCCGGGGGCAGCTTCCGGTGCGCGTTCCGCGCGGCGAGCACCTCGCCCGAGGAGGCGTCCGCCACGACCCACGACAGCGCGGAGACCGACGGCACGGAAGGCGCTCCCGGCAGCCGCTGCACCTGCGTGCCCCGCCGGTCGAGGCGCGCCGGATCGACGTATTGGCGCGCGGGCGGCGTGGGCTCCCCGACGGAGGACGTGACGGAGGGGACGAGTGCGGCGGGAGAGGCGGCGGCCGCCGGAACGGGCAGCACGAACAGCAGCGCCGCGGAACCGGCGGCGGCATGACGGACAGCTGACGTGACGATCATTCAGCCACCGTAGGAAGGAGGTGCGGACCGCGCAGATCGGAGTGCGCCGACCGGCGTAGCGGGTGTGGCGTACGGCGGCGCGTCGTGCGTCTGCCCGGGTGGCGGCCGACCGCCCGGCCCGCTGTCGGTGGCGCAGGGCATCCTGGTGACGTGTCCTCACACCTGCACCAGAACAACCCCGTTCCGGGCCCCGCCGCCGGAGCGGTCCCCGCCGAACCGGCGGCCCGGTCCGTCCCCGGCCCCGCCCGGGCGCCCGGGACCCCCGCCGCCGGCCCCTTCGGCGCGCCCGCCCTCCGGGCCGAGTGGCAGGCCCGCACCGCCCCCGTCGGGCACATGATCGTGTGCGGCGACGACGCCCTCGCCCACCGCCTCGCGCGCGAACTCCACGAGGTGTACGGAGAACAGGTCACGCTCCTGGTGCCGGCGCTGCCCGACACGCCCCGGGCCCCCGCCGGCCGCACCGGCCGGGCGCTCGCCCTCTTCGGGCGGGTGACCGCCGCCGTCACCCGCACCACCGCGGCCGGAGCGACGGCCGCGACCCCCGCGGACGGCGCCGACCCCACCGGCGCCCTGCGGGTCGTCGAGGCGCCGGAGGCGGACGACCGGGCCCTGACGGACGCCGGGGCGGAGCGCGCCGCCGCACTCGCCCTCGTCCACGAGGACGACGAGACCAACATCCGGGCCGCGCTCACCGCCCGCCGTCTCAACCCCCGGCTGCGCCTGGTGATCCGGCTCTACAACCGCAAACTGGGTCAGCACCTCGAAACCCTCCTCGACCAGGCCGCCGCCGTCGCCGAACCAGGGCTCGACCCCGAGAAGCTCGACGCCGCCACCACGGTCCTCTCCGACGTCGACACCGCCGCCCCCGGCCTCGCCGCGGCCGCCGTCGCGGGCACCAGCAAGGTGGTCCAGGCCGGAGGGCTGCTGCTGCACGCCGTCGACCGGCCGCCCGTCGCCGGCCAGGCGCCCGACCCGGGGCTCTGCACGCTCGCCCTGCTCTCGGCCACCGCCGGCGACCCGGCCGGCTGCGAGGGCTCCGAGCGCAGCGGCGACGCCGGCCCCCGGCTCCTGCCCGACGACCGGACGGTCGCCGCGGCCACCGGACGGGCCGCCGTCACCCTCGAAGCGGTCACCCCGGCGGGCCCGGCCCTCCCGGCGGCCCGCCTCGCCGCCTCCGCGCTGCCCGTCGCCTCGCTCTTCTCCCGCCGCCTGCGCTGGTCCCTCGCCGGTGCCGTCGCCGCCGTCCTCGCGCTCGCCCTCGCCTCCACCTTCACCACCGGCGACCACCCCCTGCACGCCGCCTATCTGACGCTGCTCGACGTCTTCGCCATCGGCGACCCGGCGGTCGGCGAGCCGACCGGCCGCCAGGTCCTGCAGATCCTCGCCGGGTTCGTCGGTCTGCTCCTGCTGCCGGTGATCGTCGCGGCCCTCCTCGAAGGCCTCGGCACCTTCCGTACCGCGACCACCCTGCGCCGCCCGCCGCGCGGGCTCTCCGACCACGTCGTCCTCCTCGGGCTCGGCAAGGTCGGCACCCGCGTCCTCGCCCGGCTCCGAGGACTGAACATCCCGGTGGTGTGCGTCGAATCCGACCCCGAGGCCCGGGGCATCGCCGTCGCCCGCAGACTGCGCGTCCCCACCGTCATCGGCGACGTCACCGAGGAAGGCGTCCTGGAGGCGGCCCGCATCCACCGCGCGCACGCCCTCCTCGCCCTGACCAGCGTCGACATCACCAACCTGGAGGCCGCGCTGTCGGCCCGCGCCGTCACCCCCGACCTGCGGGTCGTGCTGAGGCTCTACGACGACGACTTCGCCACCGCCGTCTTCCGCACCCTGCGCACCGCCCACCCCGGGGCCCTCACCCGCAGCCGCAGCGTCTCCCACCTCGCCGCGCCCGCCTTCGCGGGCGCCATGATGGGCCGCCAGGTCCTCGGAGCCGTACCCGTCGAGCGCCGCGTCCTCCTCTTCGCCGCCGTGGACGTCGTGGACCACCCGCTCCTGGACGGCCGGACGGTCGCCCAGGCCTTCCACCCCGGCGCCTGGCGGGTCATCGCGCTCGACAGCGGCGGCCACGGCCCCTCCGGTCAGGGCTGGCGCCTCGCGCCCGAGCGGCTCCTCGGCCCGGGGGACCGGGTCATCGTGGCCGCCACCCGCCGAGGCCTGGCCGAACTCCTCGGCCGAGGCGCTCGGGGTGACCGGGGTGACCGGGGCGACCGGGGCGACCGGGGTGAGCGTGGCGGACGGACCGACGGAGACGAGCGGCGTGACCGGACCCGCCCCGGTGCCGCGGCCGGAGGGGAGAGCGCGCCGGACAACTCCGTACGAACAGAGCGGGGTTGACCGTAGGATCTGACCGCCCACGTGCCGAGACGGCCCGCATCCGCAGTCAGGAGTCCCTTCCTTGAACACACCGCACCCCGCCCCGGCCGCCGCCCGTCCGCCGTACCGCATGGACCCGGCGGGCGCCTGCCCCCACGCGGCGAACGCCCGGCTGCTCGCCGAGGGCGCCGTGACCCCCGTGGTGCTGCCCGGCGAGATCGAGGGCATGGCGGTGCTCGGCCACGACGCGCTGCGGGAGTTCCTCACCCATCCCGATGTCGCCAAGTCCCCCGGCCACTTCACCGCCCTCGCCGAGGGCCGCATACCCGAGGGCTGGCCGCTGCTGACCTTCGCGACCGTGCCCGGCATGACCACCGCCGACGGGGCCGACCACCGCCGTCTGCGCACCCTGGTCAGCAGTGCCTTCACCGCCCGCCGGGTCGAGGAACTCCGTCCGCGCGTCGAGGCGGTCGCCGCCGGACTCCTCGACGGCCTCGCCGAGGCCGCCCGCACCGGTGACGGCGTCGCCGACCTGCGCCGCCACTACGCCCTGCCGCTCCCGCTCGGCGTCATCTGCGAGCTCCTCGGCGTCGACCCGGCCCACCAGGACCGGCTGCACCACCTCTCCAGCCAGGTCGTCGCCACCGACACCGAGCCCGCGCAGGCGGTCGCCATCAACCGCGAACTCGTCGACCTCCTGGCCTCCGTCGCCGCCGCCAAGGCGACCGCCCCCGGCGACGACCTCATCAGCGCCCTGATCGCCACCCGCGACGAGGGCGGCGACCGGCTCAGCCAGCCCGAACTCCTCGGCACCCTGGTCCTGATGATCATCGCGGGCCACGAGACCACCCTGAACCTCGTCACCAACGCGGTCCGGGCGCTCTGCGCCCACCGCGAGCAGCTCGCCCTCGTCCTGGAGGGCCGCGCCGACTGGGCCGACGTGGTGGAGGAGACCCTCCGCTGGGACAGCCCGGTCAGCTACTTCCCGTTCCGCTACCCCACCCGTGACCTCACCGTGGACGGCACCCTCATCCCTCGGGGCACCCCCGTCCTCGCGGGATACTCGGCGGCGGGCCGCGACACGAAGGCGCACGGCCCGGACGCCGACCGCTTCGACATCACCCGCGCCGCGACGGTGAAGCACCTCTCGCTCGGCCACGGCCCCCACTACTGCCTGGGCGCCCCACTGGCCCGGATGGAGGCCGAGATCGCCCTGGAGGCGCTCTTCACCCGCTTCCCCGACCTGGACCTCGCGGTCCCGGAGGCCGAGCTGACCCGCCACTCCGGCTTCGTCGGCAACAGCGTCCGGGCCCTCCCCGTCCGCCCGGGCGCCTGACCGCGCGCCGCCCTCAGCCGGTCCGTCCCCAGGCGCCCGCGGGGGAAGCCCGCAGGGAGGAGACGAGGCGCAGCAACCGGTCCTCGTTCCCGGCGAGGCCCGCGGCACGGAGCGCCTCGTCGGCCTCGGCCATCGGGTGGGTGAGCATCACTCCCGCGTACGGGGCGAGCTGCGGGTCGGTCAGCACGGCCTGCGTGGACTCGAGCAGCCGCAGGTACGCCTGGGCGGCCGCGCGCTCGCTGGCGGTGATCGTGGTCATGTCGGGCTCCCTCTCGACAGTTCGGCGCCTACCACCTTCTCGTACGGGTCTGACATTGATACTCGTAGCGGGTTCCGGTGGTCGTGGCTCAGGGTCTGACTGACGTCCTGCTGGGCTGTCCTGCGGTTGTTCTGTCCGGCCGCCGGGACCCGTTCTCCACGGCTCCGGCCAGGTGGAACATGACCTGATAGGAGCTTGGCCACAGGCCCCCTCAATGTCCTGTCTGCCCCACCCGGCCGGCGTCACCTCCGGCCCGGAAGGCAGCTGACAGGATGACCGTGACGACCACACCCGCCGCCGAACCGGATGTGGTGTTCGGCGGAGGGGACTCCCACGCGGACACGATCCACGTCGCGGTCATCACCGACCGGGGCGGCCACGTCGCCGACGCCGAGTTCCCGACCACGGCGGCCGGATACGCCGCGGCGATCGCCTTCCTGAGCGCCCACGGCACGGTGACCGCCGTCGGCGTCGAGGGAACCTCCTCCTACGGTCTCGGGTTCACCCGTGCCGCCCGCCAAGCGGGCCTCACCGCGGTCGAGGTCAACCGGCCCGACAGGGCCGAGCGGCGCCGGATCGGCAAGTCCGATCCCATCGACGCCTACGCAGCCGCCCGCGCCGCGCTGTCCGGCCGGGCATCGGTCATGCCCAAGGACGACACCGTCAGCGGCTTACGCGCCCTCCACAACGCCGCCCGGTCTGCCGTCAAGGCCCGCACCGCCACGTTGAACCAGATCGCGCACATCCTCATCACCGCCCCGGACGACATTCGCGGCAAGTACGCCGCCCTGCGCGGCAAGGCACAGGTCGACGCGATCTCCCGGCTCCGTCCCACCGGCGACGGGCCGCGCGTCGCCCTCCTGACCGCGCTGAAGGCCCTCGCCCGCCGGGTCCAGGCTCTGACCGCGGAACACGACGCCCTCACCACCGTCGCCGAGCACTTCGGCGTCTGGCCGGCGGTGATCTCCTGCATCGAACGCGGCACACGCCGCGACGACGACCTCGCCGGCGCCTACCGCGACTGGCTCACCGCGGCCTGACCGTTCCGGACCCGGCGGACGTCGGTCGGGACCGCAGGACCCGTGACAGACCTCGTCAATGAGTCCCGCAGGCTGGGCCGGCCCCAGGTCAGCGGTGCCGGCCGCCCCTCTTGAAGGACCGGGGGCGGGAGCGACCTTGCGGCGGCAGCCTGCTGCGGCGATGAAAGTGGATCACCAGGTGCATGGCGACGGCGACCGGGACAAGGAAACCTGCGATCCATGACGAGCGCAGTGTGATGTCGGCCAAGGACGTTGCCGTCTTCCAGCCATGAGGAAGGCCGATGAGAACGGCCGAGACCAGGAGCGAGAGCACGGCCGACACCAGCACGGCGACAGCCACCCGGCCAGCGAGCCCTTCCCACCACGCCCTCGTGGCATCCCGATCCACGCTGCCTCCCCCGCCCGTCATGCGGGCATTGTCGCTCACGACCTACGGCACGCAACAGAACAGCGACACGCAACCAGCAGCACAGAAGGCAACCCTGCGCAGGAACCCCTTGACGATCGATAGGAGCATCAATCGGGCTCAGGACCGTCCGCCGAGGTGCGCCGTCAGCCGCTCCAGGAACACCCGCTGCCCGGAGACGAGCAGCGGAGCGGCGGCCTCCGGCGCGAACCAGCCGACCCGGTCGATCTCCGGGAACGCCTCCCGGACGCCCGATCGGGGCGGCCACTCCATGACGAAGGTCCCCGGCACCACCTCGGCCGGGTCGAGGTCGCCCTCGACGGCCCACACGGTGACGAGCTTCCCGTTCCGCTGGCGGGCCTCGCCGAGGGCGAACCACTCGCCGTCGGGGGCCGGGAGGCCCAGCTCCTCCAGGAACTCCCGGCGGGCCGCGGCCTCGGGAGCCTCGTCGGGCTCGTACTCCCCCTTGGGGATCGACCAGGCCGACTCCTCGCGGGCCGCCCAGAAGGGCCCGCCCATGTGACCGATGAGGACCTCGACGCCCCCGCCCGCCGTACGGCGGAAGACCAGAAGACCCGCGCTGCGCTTGTCCGGCATGCGCCCCAGTGTGGCCGAAGGGCCCGGCCGCCGCAGCCCCCCCGCGCGGCTTTCGTCCCTACTCCTCCGCGTCGACCGTCACGGGGCCGCCCGCGAGGTCCACACCGCTCGTCCACCGGGCCCCGAGCCGCACCGAACGCCACGGGACGAGCGTCCCGTCCAGCCGCTCCCGCCGCAGCGCGACACCGTCCTGGGCGACGGTCAGGACCGGGCGCGCGAGCCGCCGCTCCGGCCGCACGAGCAGGGGGGCGGCCTCCGGCCCCAGCAGGCCGGGCGTCACCCATCGCAGCGGGCCCGTTGCCGTCACGGGCACCCCGGCGGCGGGCCAGGGGCGGCCGCCGAGCCGTTCGAGCACCGCCCCGGCCACCGCGCGTCCCTCGGCGGCGGCCACGAGCGCCGGCTCCACCCCGCGCAGGAGGTTGCCGACGGCGAAGACACCGGGCTCGGCGGTGCGGAAGCCCCGGTCCGTCACGGGGCCCCGGGTGCCGGGCGCGAGCGGCAGCCCGCGGGCGCGGACGAGCTCGTGGTCCGGGATCCAGTCGCCGGTGAAGACCACCGTGTCGCACCGCAGCACGGCCGTCCGTCCGTCCCCGCCCCGCACCGCGACCCCCGTCAGCCGGCCGCGTCCGAGGAGCTCCGTCACGACCGCGCCGGCGAGGACCGGCGCTCTGGCGAACGCGACGGCGGGGGAGGGGAGTTCGGTGACGACGGCCGCCACGTCGACCCCGGCCGCGCGCAGCGTGCGCACCGCGCCCCGGGCCACCGGATCGCCGCCGACGACCACCGCCCTGCGCCCGATGTGCTCCCGTCGCGGCCCGAAGCGCAGGACCGTCCGCTGGAGTTCGCCCGTGGTCAGCACCCCCGCCGGCCGCGTGCCCGGGACGAGCCGGGCGCTGCGGGGCCGCTCACGGGCCCCGGTGGCGAGGACCACCGCGCCCGCCCGGACGCGTTCGAGTCCGGTCGGGGCGGTGACGTCCAGGGTGAGGGGCCCGGCCCAGCCGGTGGCCGAGACCCCGGTACGGACCGTCGCCCCCGCCCGCAACGCCTCCCGCACCGCGCGTCGCGCGTACGCCGGGCCGTCCAGGGCGCGCCCCCGGGCGTCCGCGCCGAACCCCGGCCGGGAGCAGTGGCGGGGCGCCCCGCCGGCCGCGGCCTCCCGCTCCAGGACCTCGACGCGGCCCGCGCCCGCCGCCGCGAGCCGCGCGGCCGCGGCGAGCCCGGCGGGTCCCGCGCCCACGACGAGGACGTCGACCGCACGGGTCACGACGCCCCCTCCCCGTACCGCATTGCCCGGCTCATCGTGCCCGTCCCCGTACGACACCGCTTGGTTCACCGTGCCCGTCCCCGTACTCCGCCGCTCGGCTCACCGCGCCCCCTCCCCATACCGCACCGCGCCGCCCTCTTCCTGCTGCGGCCGCTCCTCGAACAGTGCCCGCACCTCCGCGCCGCAGTGGTGGCCCTGGCAGCGGCCGCCCCGGGCGCGGGTCCTGCGCCGCAGCCCGTCGAGGCCGCCGGGCGGGATCGTCGAGGCGAGCGCGGCACGGATCTCGCCCCGGGTGACCCGCTCGCAGTGGCAGACGATCGTCCCGAACTCCGGGTCGCGGGCGATGAGTCCGGCGTCCCGGTACGGGCGGGGGAAGGCCTCGCCGAGGTTCGGCATCCGGACCGGGGCGAGCGGGCGGGCCGGCCCCGGGTCGAGGCCGCAGTCCGCGAGGAGGCCGAGCACGTGCTCGGCGATGGCCAGGGAGGCGGTGAGCCCGGTGGAACGGATCCCGCCCACCGTCACGTACCGCAGCCCGGGGTGGGCGGCGATCCGGTAGTCCTCCTGTCCGGTGGCGGCCCGCAGCCCCGCGTAGACGGCGGTGACCTCCTCGTCGAGGAGCGCGGGGAGGATCCGGCCGCCCTGCTCGCGCAGCCCGGCGAGGCCCTCCGCCGTCGTGCCCGTGGCGGTCTTGTCGTCCAGGTCCTCGGCGGTGGGCCCGAGCATGACGTTCCCGTACACCGTCGGCGAGACGAGCACGCCCTTGCCGAGTGGCCCGGGCACCGGCAGCAGGATGTGCCGGACCAGGTCGCGGGCGAACTTGTCGAAGACGAGCAGCTGGCCCCGGCGCGGGGTGACGGTGAAGTCCTCCCGGCCGACCAGCGCGTCGAACGCGTCGGCGTGGAGACCGCAGGCGTTCACGAGGAGACGGGTCCGCAGCACTCCGCGCCGGGTGACGAGCCGGTGGTACGGATCGCCCGGACGCACCTTCTCCACCCGGCAGTTCAGATGCAGGTCCGCCCCGGAGCGGACGGCCTGCGTGGCGTACGCGAGGGTGGTCGTCCACGGGCAGGTCACGGACTCGCCCGGCACCTCGAGGGCGCCCAGGGCGCCAGGGCCCAAGTGGGGCTCACGCGCCGCGAGTTCCTCGGCGGTGAGCAGCCGCGTGGTGCGGTGGCCGTTGCGCTCCGCCTTCTCCGCGAGCCGGGGGAGCGCCGCCCGCTGCTGCTCGTCCCAGGCGACGAGCAGCGCCCCCAGCGGCTCCACCGGGATGCCCGCCTCTCGCGCGTACGCGTTGAGCAGGCGGTGTCCCTCGCGCACCAGGCGGGCTTCCAGAGTGCCGGGCACCGCGTCGAAACCGGTGTGCAGGATCGCGGTGTTGGCCTTCGAGGTGCCGTCGCCGACGTCGTTCGCGGCCTCCACGAGCGCGATCCGCAGCGGATGGCGGGCCAGGGCCCGGGCGATCGCGGAACCGACGACGCCCGCGCCGACGACCACGACGTCGTACTCCGCGGCCCCGCCGGTGGGCAGCGGCCCGGTCCGCGTCACGCTCATACGACCCTGCCGTCGAAGCCGTCGAAGCCGTCGAAGCCGTCGCCCGCCCCGGTCGCCCCGCCGCCGAAGCCGTCGCCCACGCCGGTCGCCCCGCCGCCGGCGCCGTCGCCCGCACCGGCCGCCCCGCCGGCGCCGTCACCCGTACCGGCCCCGCCCGTCGACCGCTCCACCAGCGCCGACACCTCCGCGCGGAAGCGCGCGAGGCGTGCCGCCGCCTCGTCGCCCGAGATCCGGGGCTCGTACACGGCCGAGGGCTTCCATTCCGGTACGGCCTCGCGGAGCGTGAGCCCCGGCTGGTGTCCGAGCCGGGCGACCGCGCCGACCCCGAGCGCCGTGGCGTCGGGCAGCGAGGAGACCTCGACGGGGAGTTGCAGCAGATCGGCCTGGGTCTGCATGAGCAGCGCCGACCGGGTCAGACCGCCGTCGGCGCGCAGCGAGGTCAGCGGCGCTCCCCGGTCCGAGGCGGCGGCCGCGGCGAGCTCCACGACCTGGGCGGCGATGCCCTCGCACAGGGCGCGCACCAGATGGCCCGGCCCGGTGTCCAGGCCGAGGCCGGTGAGCGAGCCGCGCACGTCCCCCCGCCACCAGGGCGCGGCGAGCCCCGCGAACGCCGGGACGAAGGTGACGCCCCCGGTGTCGGGGACGCCGCCGCCGACCGCGTCGAGCTCTCCGGCGCCGGAGATCACGCCCAGGTCGGTGAGCCAGCGCACGGCCGAGGCGACCGTGTACACCTGTCCGTCGAGGCAGTGGGTGACGCGCCCGCCGAGCCGCCAGGCCACGCAGCTCACCAGGCCGGAGGCGGTGCGCCGGGGTTCGGGGCCGGTCTGCGCGAGGAGGAAGGCGCCGGTGCCGTAGGTGCACTTGGCGGCGGCGGGGTCGTCCGCGCTCTGGGTGAGCAGCGCCGCCTGCTGGTCCACCAGAAGGCCGGTGAGTGGCAGCGCGGGGCCGAACGCGGTCGTGGTGCCGACCGGGGTGTCGCAGTCCACGACCCGGGGGAGCGCCTCGCCGCCGAGTCCGTACAGGTCGAGGGCGGTCTTCGACCAGGCGACCGTGTCGAGGTCGAGGAGACCGGTCCGTCCGGCGGTCGCCGCGTCCGTGACGAACGCGCCCGTGAGCCGGTGGACGAGCCAGGCGTCGCTGGTGGTGACCACGCCGGCGCCGGTGGCGTGGCGGCGGATCCAGGCCATCTTGGGCGCGGCGAAGTAGGGGTCGACCGGAAGGCCGGTGAGGCGGCGCAGCTCCTCGGCGTGGGCGTCGAGACCGGCGCAGACCGCGGCGGCCCTGCGGTCCTGCCAGACGAGGGCGTCGGTGAGCGGTTCCCCGGTGGCGGGGTCCCAGGCGAGCACGGTCTCGCCCTGGTTGGCGAGGCCCACGGCGGCGACCGGCACGTCCGCCTCGGCGAGCGCCGCCCGTCCGGCGGCGACCACGGAGTCGTACAGCTCACGCGGGTCGACCTCGACCAGGCCGCCGGGGAGGTGGCGGGGTCGGACGGGCGCCGTCCCGGTGCCGACGACACCGCGCTCGGGGCAGAGGACGAGGGCCTTCGTGCCCGACGTGCCCTGGTCGACGGCGAGTACCGCTCCGCCCGTCATCCCGCTGCTCCCTCGCTCGAACCGCCGGTGATCATCCGGTCACCGAAAAGGGCCAGGGTGCCGCCGCCGGAGGTCTTCGTCAAGGCTCGGCGGCCGAGCACGTCAGGTCTCCCGGAATACCTGACAGTAAGTCAAATTTGGTCGTTGTCTTAATAGTTACTGTCGCAAAAGAAAGTGGACCGGTCGCGTCCAGAGCCCTCTATAGTGATCGCCGATCAACGGCCGGGACGCCCGCCGAGGGGGCTGACCACCCCCTCCATCCACCGAGGACCCATGTCACCCACATCACCCCCCGCCCCCTGATGGCCGGACACGGATTCCGGCCCGTCTACCACCCCGCCGGCCATGACCACGCCCTGCGCAACGCCGTCCAGGACCTGCGCACGGGCCGCTGGGTGTCCATGGCCCGTCTCCTCGACGAGACCTCCGACTGGGAGGCCTGGACCCGGCGCACCCAGGTCCTCGCCGCCGTCGCCGCGGGCAGCGACGTCGTCCCCGTCTGGCGCGCCGAGCAGCCCGAGAGCCCCGCCGCCGCCGTGATGCACAGCCGGGTCGCCGTCGAGCGCGCCGTCCGCGCCCACCGGGCCGGCCACACCCGGACCCGGGAGCTCTGGCAGGAGGCCCTGTCCGCCTGCCGCGAAGCCTCCGACCGGTCGCCCGCCGACCCCGTGCCCTGGATCGGCCTGATCGCCCTCGCCGTCCTCGACGGCCGCCAGCGCATGGCGGAGCACCGGCTCACCCCGCCGGCGCCCATGCTGCCGCCCGGCCCCTGGGGCCTGCTCGCCGAGGTGGAGAAGAGGGACCCGCACAACCGCGAGGCCCACCACCGCATGCTGCAGTTCGTCTACGCCCGGCAGTCCGGTCCCCTCTCCGAGGCCGTCAACTACTCGTACTGGGCCGCCGGTTCGGCCCCCGTCGGCTCCGCCCTGCGCGCCCTCCCGCTCTACGTCCGCGTCGAGCGCTACCGGCGCGAGCGCGGCCACGAGCGCGCCCTCGACCTCCACTGGGTCGCCGAGGACGCCGTCCGCGACGCCCAGCGCGCCCTCGACACCTGGTTCCTCTTCTGCGCCACCGACGAGGCCTCGCTGCTCGACCTCAACCACCTGGCGCACGCCCTCTTCGGCGCCCTCCGCTTCGCCGACGCGGCCCGGGTCTTCCAGGCCCTCGGCCCGTACTACACGACCCTCCCGTGGGCCTACCGCACCGCTCACCCGGACGACCGGGCCCTCGCCGAGGAGGTCTTCCTGCGCGCCCGCGCCCGCTGCCTCGGCGGCTGACGCGCCGCCGCGCCCCTTGCTTGCACCCCCTGCCCCCGCTTCCCCCGTCCCCCGGAGGTCCCATGTCCCGCACCGCCCCCGCCGACGCGATACGCAAGCCACCGCCGGCCCAGGACGAGGAGGCGAGACTCAGAGAGCTCGGCTACCAGCCCGTCCTCGCCCGCCGCATGGACGGCTTCGGCAACTTCGCGATCAGCTTCTCCGTCATCTCCGTCCTCTCCGGCTGCATGACCCTCTACGGCTTCGGCCTGGGCACCGGCGGACCCTCCGTCATGCTGTGGGGCTGGGTCGGCGTCGGCCTCTTCGTCCTGTGCGTGGGCCTCGCCCTCGCCGAGGTCACCAGCGCCTACCCCACCTCCGGCGCCCTCTACTACATGGCCGACCGGCTCGGCGGACGCCGCTGGGGCTGGTACACCGGCTGGCTGAACCTGCTCGGTCTGCTCGGCGCCATCGCCGGCATCGACTACGGCGCCGCCCTCTTCACCGGCGCCTTCCTCAACCTCCAGTGGGGCTTCGTGCCCACCCCGGGCTCCACTTTCCTCGTCTTCCTCGCCATCCTGCTGCTCCACGCCGGACTCAACCTCTTCGGCGTCCGCCTCGTCAGCGTCCTCAACTCGGTCAGCGTCTGGTGGCACCTGATCGGCGTCGCGGTCATCGTCGGCGCGCTCGCCTTCGTCCCCGACCGGCACCAGTCCGTCGAGTTCGTCTTCACCGAGTTCGTCAACGACACCGGCTGGGCCAACCCGTTCTACGTCGCCGCGATCGGCCTGCTCCTCGCCCAGTACACCTTCTCCGGCTACGACGCCTCGGCCCACCTGTCCGAGGAGACGTCCAACGCCTCCGTCACCGCCGCCAAGGGCATCGTCCGGGCCATCTGGGTCTCCTGGCTCGCCGGCTTCGCGCTCCTCGCCGGCCTCACCTTCGCGATCCAGGACTACGCGGCCACGCAGAACAGCGCCACCGGCGTCCCGCCCGCCCAGATCTTCCTGGACGCGCTCGGCTCCCGCGGCGCCGCCGTCCTGCTGCTCGTCGTGATCGTCGCCCAGCTCTTCTGCGGCAACGCCGAGGTGGCCGCCGCCAGCCGCATGGTCTTCGCCTTCAGCCGCGACAACGCCCTTCCCGGCTCGGCACTCTGGCGCAAGGTCAGCGGCAGCACCCAGACCCCCGTCCCCGCCGTCTGGCTCGCGGTCGTCGTGGCCGCGCTGCTCGCCGTCCCCTCGCTGTACTCGGCCACGGCCTACGGCGCCGTCACCGCGATCAACGTCATCGGCATCACCCCCGCGTACGCCATCCCCGTCTACCTGCGGCTGCGCGCCGGGAACCGCTTCGTCCCCGGCCCGTGGAGCCTCGGCCGCTGGAGCAGGCCCATCGGCTGGATCGCCGTCGTCTGGGTGGCGTTCGTGACCGTCCTCTTCTGCCTGCCGCAGAAGTCCCCGGTGAACGTCGACACCATGAACTACGCCGCGATCGCGCTCGTCGTCGTCCTCGTCCTCGCCAGCGTCTGGTGGTACGTCGCCCGCCGCTCGTACGGCACGCCGACCGCGTACGGAACCGCCCGCGAAGAGGCCGAGATCGCCGAGGGCATCGTCTGACGACGGAGCCCGGCCCCGGGGGCGCGTCCGATCCGATCGGACACGCCCCGTCCGCGCACCGCGGACCGGACAGGGCGGGGGTCAGGCGCTGAACTCGTAGGTCCAGGGGGCCGACCGGGCCGAGAAGTCGATGTCCGTGATCTCCAGGGCGTGCCCGTGCTGGTCGCTGACGACCCGGTGGACGACCAGCCGCGCCACGCCGCCGGCCGTCGTGAGCGGACCGGGCGGGACGCCGACAGACTCGCGGTGGGTGATCCGCAGTCCCGCCTGGTGCATCCAGTGGTAGAGGAGCCGCAGGTCGGGCTGTCGGTGGCAGTCCATGCCCCGGCGGTACCGGGAGAGCTGGGGGATCTCGGCGAGGGCCGGCCGGGAGAACCACGACACCGCCCGCTGGAGCGCCGCCCCGTGCGGTCCGAGGACCGTGTGCCGGTGGACGAGGGTCGGCTCTCCCGGGGTGAGCAGGAGCCGTGAGGCCAGGGCGGCGGGCGGCGGCTCCCAGGTGAGCGAGGCCCGGACGAGCGCCTCGGCCGCCCGCGGTCCGCCGGGGAACGTCGGCCGGCGGGCCGCGAGGACGGGGTCGGCCGGCTCGGGCCCGGTCCTCTCGACGGCGGCGAAGGTGCCGCGCCGGTCGGTGACCACGAGCCTTTCCTCCCTGAGGAGTTGAAGCGCGCTGCGGACGGTCTGCCGGTTGACGTGGTAGCGCTGGGACAGCGTGCGTTCCGACGGGAGCCGGCTGCCGGGGGAGATGCGCCGCTGGGCGAGGTCCTCGCGCAGGGCGGCGGCGACCCGGAGATAGAGCGGCGTTTCCGCCACAGCCTCGGAATCGGGCTCGACCATGATCAACCCTCTCTTTGCTCAGCGTGACGGCGTGGGCCGTGTGGGTGATCAATTCCTATCATTGGTCTAAACCATTTAGCCAGGGTGCTCCGGCAGAGTGGCCGAAACGAGCGAGGCGCCTTGTAATGAGGTTCCAGGTGACAGGCCGGTCACGTGGCGGCGGCAGAAGGCGGGTGAGGCCGGATGACAACACCGTCGGAGCGCGCCGCTCGGGGCAAGGCGGCCCGCAAGCACGTCCCCCGCACCTCCCACGGCCGTTGGATACCCAGCTCACAGCGCCCCGACCCGCTCGACGTCCTGGAGCGCCAGTCCCTGGACCGGCTCCCCGACCTCGTCCCCCTCCGCTACGGCAGGATGGCGGCCTCCCCCTTCGCCTTCCTGCGCGGCGCCGCCGCCGTCATGGCCGCCGACCTCGGCGCCGACCGCCACACCGGGCTCACCGTCCAGCTGTGCGGCGACGCCCACCTGCTCAACTTCGGGGTGTACGCCTCACCCGAACGGACGCTCCTCTTCGACGTGAACGACTTCGACGAGACCCTCCCCGGGCCCTTCGAGTGGGACGTGAAGAGGCTCGCCGCCAGCATCACCGTCGCCGCCCTCCAGAACGGCAGCGCCAAGCCCAAGGCCCACCGTGCCGCGCTCGTCGCCGTCGAGTCGTACCGCACGGCCATGCGCCGCCTCGCCGGACTCGGAGAACTCGCCGTCTGGTACGAGCGGATCTCCGCCGACGACATCCTCCACGTGGTGCGCGGCGAGGATCGCGCCCGCCTCACGAAACGGCTCGCCGGCGCCCGCCGGCGCACCAGCCTCCAGGCCCTCGAAAAGCTCACCGGGACGGACTCCGAGGGCAACCGGCACATCGTCGACGACCCGCCGCTCCTCGAACGCGCCACGGACGTCGACCGGATCACGCTGGGGAAGATCTTCAGCGACTACCGCAGCTCCCTCGCCGAGGAGCGCCGCGTCCTCCTCGACCGCTACCGCTTCGTCGACGCCGCCCGCAAGGTCGTCGGAGTCGGCAGCGTCGGCACCCGCTGCTTCGTCCTCCTCCTCGAAGGACGCGACGACACCGACCCCCTCATCCTCCAGGTCAAGGAGGCCGGACGCTCCGTCCTGGAGCCGTACCTGGCGCCGACCGCCTACCCCCACCAGGGCCGCCGCGTCGTCTGCGGCCAGCGGCTGACCCAGGCGGCGAGCGACATCTTCCTCGGCTGGATGACCGGGCCCGAGCAACGCCACTTCTACTGGCGGCAGCTGCGCGACATGAAGGGCTCCGTCGAGGTGGAGACCATGTCCCCGGCCGCCCTGCGGGACTACGCGCGGCTCTGCGGCCGGGCCCTGGCCCGCGCCCACGCCCGCTCGGGCGACCGCATCGCCATCGCCGCCTACCTCGGCGGCTCGGACGTCTTCGACCGCGCCGTGGCCGACTTCGCGCTCTCCTACGCCGGACAGAACGCCGACGACTACGCGGCCCTCGGCGCGGCCATCGCCGCGGGCATGGTGACGGCGGCCCCGGGCGCCTGAACTGCTCCGAGTGGAGTCCACGAGTGGTGGGGTCCCCCGCCACGACCGCAGGCTGATCAGCACAGTGCCCGCCCGGACCACGCCGTGGCGGGCCGAGTCGCGCGGTGTCGTCCCGGTCGGGACGCCCGTGGTCCACAGAGAGACCCGATCACATGACGGAACACGACACCGTACGAGCGCGCGCCCGGCGCCCGTACGGCCGACGACGCTCCCGAGGCGCGCGCACCGGGCTCGCGCTCGCGGCGGCCGGACTCACCCTTCTGGGCGCGGCCGGTCCGACCGCGGCAAGCCCCCCGGCGGCGGGCAGCACTTCGACACCGGGCGACGCGGTGTCACCACCCGCTCGCGGGCCCCACCCGGGAGGCCCGGCACGGTTCGTGCCCGCCCCCTGCCCGCGGACGCCCGACCCGGTCCCCGGCCGGTGCGGCTTCCTGGAAGTGCCCGAGAACCGCTCCCACCACGGCCGAGGCCGGACCATCCGGCTGGCCGTCGCGATCATCCCGGCCGTCTCGGCCCGGCCGGCCCACGAGCCGGTGGTGTTCATGGAGGGGGGACCCGGCGGCGACGCCTTCGACAACATCCCCTTCCTCATCGGCTCCGGGGTGAACCGGAACAACGACCTGATCGTCATGGCCCAGCGCGGCGCGCTCCACTCGCAGCCGAACCTCGCCTGCCCGGAGATCGACCGCTTCAACGTGAAGGCCGTGGGGCTGCGTTACGACGCCCCCTCGACCGGGCGGCAACTGGTACGCGCGGCCAAGGAGTGCCGGCAGCGGCTGACGGCCGCCGGAGCCGACCTGAGCGCCTACAACACCACCGAGAACGCCGCGGACTTCGCCGACCTGCGCAAGGCGCTCGGCATCCACCGGTGGAACGTCTACGGGTACTCGTACGGCACGAACCTGGCCCTCACCTACATGCGGCGCCACCCCCAGGGGATCCGCTCGGTGGCAATCGACTCGCTCGCACCCCCCAGGGTCGTGAACCTGCCGTGGACCTGGGACAGCGCCGCCGAGGGGATCGGCGAGATCTTCGCGGCGTGCGAGGCCCGGCCCCGGTGCAAGACCCGCTACCCGCACCTCCGGCGCACGCTCGACGAGCAGGTCCGCCGCCTCGAAGCGCACCCCCTCACGCTCATGGCCGAGCCGCCGGGGGGTGGGGCCCCGGTCAGGGTCGACATCGACGGGGGCGCGCTGATCAACATCCTCGTCGCCAACACCGTCAAGGCCGTCGACGTCCCCGCCGCGCTCGACGAACTCGCCCACGGCAACCCCGAGCGCTTCGCGCGGGCGCGGGCCGTCGACGTGGGGACCGTCATCGGCGCGTTCGCCCACGGCCTGACGCAGTCGGTCGCCTGCGCCGAATGGGTCCCCGGCTACTCGGAGCACGACGTGCTGAAGGCAGGCCGCCGCAACTTCCCCGGGTGGCCGGACTCGGTTCTGGCGCAGCCTCCGCAGCTGCCCTTCGAGCACGACGTGTGCCGGGCCTGGAACGTCCCCGATCGCACCGCGATCCAGCGGGTGGCCACCTTCAGCAGGATCCCGACGCTCCTCCTCTCCGGAACCTTCGACCTGAAGACCGGCGCGAGCTGGGCCCACGTCGCGGCCCGCACGCTGCCCGGCTCGACCTCCGTACGGATCCCCGGCATCGGCCACTGGGTCGTTCCCCAGTCGCCCTGCGCGGCGAGCGTCCTCGCCTCCTTCCTCGCCCGTCCGACCGCGCCCGACACGGGCTGCGTGACGGGACTTCAGCCCCCACCCTTCACCCTCACCCCCTGACACGGAGACCACATGATGTCCCTTCGACCACCCCACCGCCGGCGCACCGCGCGACGGCTCCCGGCCGCGCTGGCCGGGGCGACCGCCGGTGTCCTCGCGGTCGGCCTCGTCGCGGCACCCGCCCATGCCGAGTCCGGCCCCGCGGCGCCGCTCGGCACGGTCGCCCGGACGGCGGGTCACGCCCGCTTCGTGCCGGGGCCCTGCCCGAGGACCGCGGACCCGATTCCCGCCCTGGAGGACGCCCACTGCGGGACGCTCACCGTCCCCGAGAAGCGGCGCCACGGGCACGACAAGGGCCGGGGACGCAGGATCACCCTCGCCGTGGCGATCGTCCCGGCGGCCACGAAGAGGCACGCGGGCGACCCGATCGTGTGGCTCGCCGGCGGACCCGGCGACGACGCGGTGTCGGAGATCCCGATGGCGCTGGGCGGCGGCCTGAACCGCGACCGGGACCTGATCTTCATGTCCCAGCGGGGCACCTACTCGGCCGAGCCGGAGCTCACCTGCCTCAACGTCGACCAGTTCAACGCGCGCGCCCTCGGCCTCGTCTCCAACGCCCCGTCCACCGGCCGCCTCCACGTCCGGGCGACGCGGGAGTGCCGCGACCGGGTGGTGGCGCGCGGGGCCGATCCCAGCGCCTACAACGACACGGAGAGCGCCGCCGACCTCGCGGACCTGCGCAAGGCGCTCGGCATCCGGCAGTGGAACGTGTTCGGCATCTCCTACGGCACCGAACTGGCGCTGCAGTACATGCGGCTGCACCCGGAGGGCATCCGGTCGGTCGGCATCGACGGCGTCCTGCCGCCGTCCCTGGCCGGCGGGGCCGTGACCTGGAAGGCCGCGCGAGAGGGCTTCGACGGCATCTTCAAGGCCTGCGCGGACCAGCCCGCCTGCAACACCCGCTATCCGCATCTGAAGGCCACCTTCGAGCGCCTCGTCGTCGACCTCGAAGCCCGGCCGGCCACCACCACCGTCACGGTGCCCGGGCAGCCCGCGCCGGTGAAGGTCGTGATCGACGGCGGGACCCTGGTGACCTGGCTGACCTTCGCCTCCCACCTGGCGGAGGGAGTGCCCCGCTCCATCGACGAACTGGCCCACGGCAACCCGCAGCGGATCGCCGAGCAGCTGGCGGGCGGCAAGTACAGCCCGGCGGCCCTGGGGCGGGTCTCCCACGGTCTCGTCTACGGCATCTTCTGCAGCCAGTGGACCCCGTACGAGAGTCAGGAGGACATCATCCGGGGAGGGCGGCGCGCGTTCCCGTCGTTCCCCCGCTCGCTCCTCGCCAACGCCCCGCAGCTCGCCTGGCTCCACGACGACTGCCGAGCCTGGGACGTCCCCCCGGCGGACCCCTCGATCCGCAGCAGGACCTACAGCGACATCCCGACCCTCGTCCTGTCCGGCGGCTTCGACTCCCAGACCGCGCCGAGCAACGGCGCCTACGTCGGACGCACGCTGAGCCGGTCCACCGTCGTCACGGTGCCCTACGTCGCCCATGTGGTCTTCGCGGACTCGAAGTGCGCGCAGACGATGACCGTCTCCTTCTTCGACCGCCCGACCGCGCCGGACACCGGCTGTCTCGCGGGCCTCGAACCGCCCACGTTCGAGATCGGCACATGAGCTGACGCGAGGGGCGGCGGTGCGGATCCACCGCCGCCCCTCGCCCCGCTAGCCGTCCGTACGGCGCAGCGGCGGCTCGGCCGGGGTCGCGTGGACCGGGCCGAAGAGCACCGCCCGTGCCACGGCGGGGGCGAACAGGACCGTCATCGGGGCGGTCAGGGTGATCGCCTTGCGGAAGGCCGCCCCGACGACCGGGTCGCCGGCCGCCCGCTCCTGCACCCGGCCCATGTACCAGCCGACCGCCTTGTCCAGCGCGCCGGGGGCGTCCGCGCCGCCGACGGCGCCGGGCATCTTCTTGTCGGCGCCCGTCGAGACGTCCCACGCCTGCCGGGAGGCGTCGAGGAGGGCGCGCTGCACCCGCCGGGTGGTCGGGGTGCGCTTCGGGTCGGCGAGTGCCCGGCGCAGGGCGACGGCGGAGATCGCCGCCACCGCCATGCCCTGTCCGTAGACCGGGTTGAAGGCGCAGAGCGCGTCGCCGGTGGCGAGGAAACCGGCCGGACGGCGGCCCGGACGGTCGTACCGGCGCCGGATGTTGGCGGTCTTGCGGAAGCCGTACACCGGCGACACCGGCTCCGACCGCGCCAGCCACTCGCTGATCAGCGGGTGCGGCATCCGCTTCGTGAACTCCTCGAACGCCCCCTCCTCCGTGGGCGGTTCGCTGCCCCGGAGCCCCGAGAGGGTCACGAGGTGCGTCCCGTCGCCGACGGGCAGCACGACGGCCCCGTACTCCTGCTCGGGGTTGGGCACGATGAAGTAGCCCATGGCGTCGCTGTCCAGCACTCCGGCCGGGGCGCGGTAGACCCGGGTGCTGTACGCGAGACCGGTGTCGATGGTCTCCTCGTGCGGGGCCTCGGCGCCGATCGCCGCCAGCCAGTCCGCCGCCTTCGTCGACCTGCCGGAGGCGTCGACGACCAGATCGGCCTCCAGGACACGGGTCTCCTTCTCGGCTCCCGCGCCGCGCTCGCGCAGCCGGACGCCGCGGACGCGCGAGGAGTCGCCGGTCAGGCCCACCGTCTCGTGGCCCTCGACCACTTCGATCCGAGGATCGGCGAGCACCCGCTGCCGCACCAGCCACTCCAGCTGCGGGCGCGCGCCCGAGTAGAAGTGGACGGTGGCGGGCAGCCGGTGCATCCACTTGCCGTTCTGCCACTGCACCATGTCCTCGGGCACGCCCACCTTGGGCGCGCCGAGCTCGCGCAGCTCCTCCATGAACCCCGGGAGCAGCTCGTCGAACGCCTCCTGCCCGCCCGCGATGAGCACGTGCAGGTGCCGGCCCTGCGGGACGCCCGGTCGGGCGTCGGGCCCCTCCGGGTAGCGGTCGCGCTCGACGACCGTCACCTTCTCGGCGTGCTCGGCGAGCACCCGAGCGGCAAGCAGTCCAGCGAGACTTCCTCCGATGACCACCGCGTGACGTGTCGCGCGGCGCCCCAAGTCGTCGGCCATACCCGCCCCTTCGTGTCGTGGAACTACTACCGATCAGTATCCACGTCGGTGGGGGCGCCGTCGCGTGCTCCGAGCCGCAGGTGCTCGATGTGGTAGACGGCCTCGTCGAGGAGCTGGGCGACGTGGTTGTCGTAGAGGCTGTACTCGATCCGGCGGCCCTGACGGACGCCGGTGACCAGGCCGAGCGCGCGGAGCAGCCGGAGCTGGTGGGAGACGGCGGACTGCTCCATCTCGACGGCGGCGGCGAGTTCGGTGACGCCGCACGGGCCCTGGCGGAGCGTGGTGAGGATCATCAGCCGGGACGGGGTGGCGAGGGCCTGGAGGGTGGCGGCGATGGTGGCCGCGGACTCGGCGTCCAGGTGGGGTGCGGGGGTGGTCCTGCCGTTCGCTCCGTGTCCCATGCGCTCATCGTAGCGGCGCTCGTATGTCAATAAGTGAAGACCTCTTCATGTGTTCGGGTATGGTGGTCCTCCGCCACCGCCGCGTGGCCGTCCCCTCCCCGCCTCCCTCGAAAGAGGTGTCCTCCCCATGGCCCTCCCGGAGCTCGACACCCCGCAGGCCCCCGCCCCGTCACGCCCGCCCGCGCCGCCGCGCCGCACCCCGGCCACGGCCCTGCCCGAGGTGCGGTGGGCCGCACTCGCCGTCCTGGCCTTCCTCGCCGCCCTCCCGCTCGACCTGGCCGGCGCCCCGGCCTGGTCCTGGGGCCCGCTCTACGCGATCTGCTACGCCGCCGGAGGCTGGGAACCCGCCCGGGCCGGACTCCAGGCGCTGAAGGAGCGCTCCCTCGACGTCGACCTGCTCATGGTGGTCGCCGCGCTCGGGGCCGCGGCCATCGGCCAGTACCTCGACGGCGGGCTCCTCATCGTCATTTTTGCCGTCTCCGGCGCGCTGGAGGCCCTCGCCACCCGCCGCACCGCCGACTCCGTCCGCGGCCTGCTCGACCTCGCCCCCGCCACCGCCGTCCGGCTCGCGGCCGGGAGCTCCGACCACGAGGAGACCGTCGCGGCGGCCGCCCTCGTGATCGGCGACACCGTCCTCGTACGGCCCGGGGAACGGCTCCCCGCCGACGGCACCGTCCTGCGCGGCACGAGCGACGTCGACCAGGCGGGCATCACCGGCGAACCGCTCCCCGTCCCCAAGGCGGCGGGCGACACGGTCTTCGCCGGCACCCTCAACGGCTCCGGGGCGCTCCGCGTCCGCGTCGACAAGGACGCGGCCGACTCCGTCATCGCCCGGATCGTCGCCCTCGTCGAGGAGGCGAGCGCGACCAAGGCGCCCACCCAGCTCTTCGTGGAGAAGATCGAACAGCGCTACTCGGTCGGCGTCGTCGTCGCCACCCTGGCCCTCTTCGGCCTGCCCGTCGCCCTCGGCGCCGACGTCACCGAAGCCCTGCTCCGGGCGATGACCTTCATGATCGTCGCCTCGCCCTGCGCGGTGGTCCTCGCCACCATGCCACCGCTGCTCTCCGCGATCGCCACAGCCGGACGCCACGGCGTCCTCGTCAAGTCGGCGGTCGTCATGGAGCGGCTCGGCGCGGTGGACCGGGTCGCCCTCGACAAGACCGGCACCCTCACCGAGGGGACGCCGAAGGTGACCGCCGTCCACGGCGACGCGTCCGCCCTCGCCCTCGCCGCGGCCGCCGAACTGCCCAGCGAGCACCCGCTGGCCCGCGCCGTGGTGGCCGAGGCCCGCGCCCGAGGCCTGGACATCCCCGAGGCGAGCGACTTCACCGCCGAGCCGGGGCAGGGCGTACGGGCGGTGGCCGGCGGCCACGAGGTGCGGGTCCGCCGGGCGGCGGGCAGCCACTCCGACACCGCCGTCGAGGTCCTCGTCGACGGCGCCCCCGCCGCCGTCCTCCACCTCTCCGACCGGCTCCGCGACGGTGCCCCCGAGGCCGTCGCCGCCCTCGCCCGGCTCACCGGGACCGCCCCGGCGCTGCTGACGGGCGACAACGCGGGCGCGGCCGCCCGGATCGCCGCCGAGGCCGGACTCACCGACGTCCGCGCCGGACTTCTCCCGCACGAGAAGGCCGAGGCCGTACGGGAGTGGGAGCGGGCGGGCGCCAAGGTGCTGCTCGTCGGCGACGGCGTCAACGACGCCCCGGCCCTCGCGGCCGCCCACGCCGGCATCGCGATGGGCCGGGCCGGTTCCGACCTCGCCCTGGAGACCGCCGACGCGGTCGTGGTCCGCGACGAACTCCGCGCCATCCCGGCCGTGGTGGCCCTCTCCCGCCGGGCCCGGCGCCTGGTCGTCCAGAACCTGGTGATCGCGGGCACGTGCATCGGCGCCCTCGTCGCCTGGGACCTCGCGGGCCACCTCCCCCTCCCCCTGGGCGTTGCCGGCCACGAGGGCTCCACGGTCCTGGTGGGCCTGAACGGCCTGCGCCTGCTCCGGGAGTCGGCGTGGCGGAGGGCATCGGCGGGGGAGCCATAGGGCCGAGCCGCCACGGGCCCCCCGGCCACCCCCGTTGTAGGCAGTCGCTCCGCCGGGGCGGTGCCCACCCACCCCCGCTGTGGGCAGTCGCTCCGCCGGGCCGGTGCCCACCCACTCCCGTTGTGGGCAATCGTTCCGCTGGGGCGGAACGGGTGGGCACAACGGAACGGCGCCCCTAGCCGGCGCCAGAGGCTCCCGCGCCCTGACCCGCACCCCGTTGCGCGCCGCACTGTCGGTGCGGGTCAAGGCGCGGAAGGCGGAGCGCGCCCGC